>JACNJP010000250.1 GCA_014382465.1 Planctomycetota bacterium | reverse complement strand
CCCATGCTGAAGCTGACTCTGCTCGCAATTCCCCTCCTCGCCTCTACTGCCCTCGCCCAAGATCCCGGTGTTCCGGAACAATCGAATTGGTCGGGCGCCGGGAGCGCGGGACTGATCTACATGACCGGCAATAATGCCAGTGTGCTGTCGTCCGCGGACGTCAGTTCGAAGTACCAGGTCGCCGGCCAGCGCTGGCTCTTCAGCGGCAAGTACGCCGCCGTGCGCCAGACCGACCGCGTGACCGACGACGCCATTACCAGCAGCCGTCTCTACCAGGGATCGGTGAGCCACCACCGCTTCCTCGATGACGAGGACAACCTGTACCTCTACGGCAAGGGTTCCGCCCGCCGCAACGTGCCGACCGGCCTCCAGATCCGCGAAGACCTCGGCGTTGGAGCCGGCTACACCTGGCGCTGGAAGGATGACGACGCCCAGTTCTCTCTCGAAGGCGGCCCCTCCGCCCTGAAGGAGAACAACGTCGCCTCGGCCTCCGGCGCCATGGCACTCAACGGGCGCGCCGCCTGCAACTACGAGAACAAGCTCAACGAGGACCTCTCGACCACCTTCACGGCCGAGTTCTTCCAGAGCTTCGACGTCAGCGCGGACCGCTCGGTGACCGCAGAAGCCAAGCTCCGCTGGGCCATGAACGGCACCTGGCACCTCGAGGCGGGCGTGGCGAACGCTTGGGACAACACGCCGGCGACCGGCTTCGAGAAGACGGACTGGATCTACACGATCCAGGTCGGCACGAGCTGGTAGGAATCCGGCCCCCTTCGGTGGACCTCGGGTCCGCCCGACCCGCGGCCGGCGCAAGACTTTGCGCCGGCCGCTCTCGTCTGGGCCGGAACGGATTCGAGAATCCACCACAAGCCCTATTGAAGTAACTATTTGGAGCGACGCCGGGGCCAGGGATCGGGGCCGGATTCCTCGCCGAGCCCGCGCTCCGGGATCCGTCCGGCCTCGAGCCGCAGCTCCAACCCGGACCGGACTCCAGCGCGGCCGCGGGCCAGCAGGGCGCGTTCCAGGTCCCTCGTCCGAGCCGGGGAGACCTTCTCGCCGCTCTGCTGCAACCAGTCCTGGATCTCCTGCCGGCGCAGGTAGCTGGGCAGCTCGGTCCAGGCCCGGCCTTCGGCCAGCAGGTCGGCCCGGGCAGCCTCCCAGTCACGGGCCTCGGCGGCCAGGTGGAGCAGCCCGCGGACCGGATCACCGGCCTGGACCGACGCCAGGGCCGGCAGCGCGTCGAGACGGAGGCGGTTGCGGGCGGCGGCGGCGCGCTGGTGGTTGCTGGGGTCCTCGAGCCAATCGACGGCCTCGGCCCGCAGCCAATCGCGGATTCCGGCGGCGCGCAGGCCCAGCAATGGGCGGCGGATCTCGAGGCCCGGCGCCAGCAGGCGGCGCGACGCCATCCCGGCCAGGCCGCGCAGGCCGGTGCCGCGCAGGATCCGGAGCAGCACGGTCTCGGCCTGGTCGTCGGCGTGGTGGCCCAGCAGGAGGACCGTCTCCCCGGCCTCGCGCATGGCCTGCTCCAGGGTCGAATAGCGCGCCTGGCGGAGGCTGTTCTCGTCGCCTCCCTCCGGCAGGGCCACCAGCACCGCGGCCTCGATCCCCAGCAGCTCCGCAGCGGCGGCGGCGCGCTCCGCATCCCCGGCGCTCTCCGGCCGCTGCTGATGATCCACCACCAGCGCCCGGGCCGTCAGATCCCGTCCGTGGGCGAACGCCGCCCAGGCGTGGGCGAGGAAGGTGGAATCGGCGCCGCCGGAGCAGCCGAGCGCCACGCGGGTCCCCGGCCGCCACGGACCGAGATCCGACAGAGCGGTCACAGCGTCTCGGAGCGGATCCAACGGCACGCGGCGAGGATAGCCCGCCGCTCCTTCCACGACATCCGGGGCGGCCCTAGAATGCTGCGTCCAATCCAGGCCGGGAGACCTCCATTTCGGCCTTCACGCCCCCGACCCCTCCTCCCGACCCCACCGTCTCCATGGCCATCCGCATCGCCATCAACGGCTTCGGCCGCATCGGCCGCAACGTCTTCCGCATCCTGCACTCCCGCGGCGCCGGCTTCGAGGTCGTCGCCCTCAACGACCTGACCGACGCCGCCACGCTGGCGCACCTGCTCCGCTACGACACCGTCTCCGGCCGCTTCGCCGGCGAGGTCGAGGTCGAGGGCGACGCCATCGTCGTCGACGGCAAGCGCGTCCGGGTGCTGGCCGAGCGCGACCCGGCGGCCCTCCCCTGGGGCGAGATGAAGGTCGACTTCGTGGTCGAGGCCACCGGCATCTTCCGCAGCCGCGAGGCCTGCCAGAAGCACCTCGACGCCGGCGCCAAGAAGGTGGTGCTGACGGTGCCGCCGAAGGGCGACGTCGACAACATGGTGGTCCTGGGGGTCAACGACGAGACCCTGACCGCCGACCAGCGGATCCTGTCGAACGCCAGCTGCACCACCAACTGCCTGGCGCCGCTGGCCAAGGTGCTCCACGAGAGCTTCGGCATCCGCCGCGGCCTCATGAACACCATCCACGCCTACACCAACGACCAGCGCATCCTCGACCTGCCGCACTCGGACCTGCGCCGGGCCCGCGCCGCCGCCTGCAACATCATCCCCACCAGCACCGGCGCCGCGCGCGCCGTCGGCAAGGTGCTGCCGGAGCTGAACGGCAAGCTCGACGGCATGTCGATGCGCGTGCCGGTGCCCTGCGGCTCGGTGGTCGACCTGGTCGCGGTGCTGGCCAACGAGGTCACGGTCGAGTCGGTCAACGCGGCGGTCAAGGCGGCCGCCGACGGCCCGAGGAAGGGCATTCTGGAGGACTCCGAGGATCCGCTGGTCTCGAGCGACGTCCTCGGCAACCCGCACAGCTCGGTGTTCGACGCCGGCAGCACCATGGTCATCGACTCGAACATGGTCAAGGTGGTGTCCTGGTACGACAACGAGTGGGGCTACAGCAACCGGGTCTGCGACCTGGTGAAGATGGCCCACGAGCTCGGTTAGGGCCGCAGCGCGTGAGTTCGCCCAAGAAGACCCTCGCCTCGGTCGACCCGGCCGGTAGGCGCGCCTTCGTTCGCGTCGACTTCAACGTGCCGCTCGAGGGGCGCCGGGTCGGGGACGACAGCCGCATCCAGGCGGCGCTGCCGACCCTGCGGTTCATCTTGCAGGGCGGCGGTTCGGCGGTGGTTGCCTCGCGACTCGGCAGGCCCAAGGGGCAGGCGGTCGAGGAGCTGCGGAGGGCTCCGGTGGCCACCCCCCTGGCGCCGCGGCCCGGCGAGGAGGGGGCTGTCGAGACGCCGCC
>JACNJP010000076.1 GCA_014382465.1 Planctomycetota bacterium | reverse complement strand
CCACGGCGGGATGTAGACCTGGTCGAAGCCCGCCTCGCGGCAGATGCGACCGTTGAGGGTGGAATTGAGGGCCACGCCGCCCGCCAGGCACAGGTTGCGGGCGCCGCTGCGCTCCCGGAGGCCGCGGAGGAAGCCGAGCGCCACCTCCTCGAGGTCGCGCTGGACGTCGTGGCTGAGCTGGGCGTAGGCCGGCCGGCGCGCCTCCTCGGTCCACTGATTGGGAAACGGCGCCGAGCGCAGCCGCGGCCAGTTCACTTCGAGCCGCTCCAGCGGGCCGCGCAGGAGCCAGTCGCCGCGGCCGCCCGGGTTCCACACCGGCGCCCACGGGGCCATGCCCATGATCTTGCCGCAGGCGTTCCAGTCGCCGAAGACGTGGCTCGAGACCCGCGAATAGACCGCGCCGAGCGACTCCATGTTCTCGAAGCCGTAGTTGTAGAGCAGGGTCGGCGTGCGCTCGCGGATCCAGCGCTTGAACAGCAGCTCGAGCTCCTGGCCGCGGAACAGGAAGGCGGTCTCGCCCTCCCGCCAGCCCTCGGAGGCCTCCGGCTCGGCGGGCGCCTGGAGGAAGCCGGCCGCCCGGGGCAGGCCGGCGCACGAGGAGTAGCCCGCGCCCGGCCGGTTCAGCTCGCGCCAGGTGGAGCCGATGCCGTCCATCACCACGATCAAGCCCTCGTCGAAGGGCGCCTGCGGCATCACCGACCAGGCGTGGGCGAGGTGGTGGGAGATTTCGCGCCGCGGCACCCCCGGCAGGCGGTTGAAGTCCCGCAGGTACGACGGCCGGTACTGGTCCAGCGCCTGGGCCCAGTCGAGCGTCTTCTCGAAGGCGTCGATCCGGAACAGGTGGTTGTTGGCCACCACCAGCTCCAGGTCGCCGATCTCCAGGCCGCAGGTGCCGAGCGCGTGCTCGACCAATTCGGCGACGTCGCCGCCGTCGTGCTTCTTGCGCGTCAGCCGCTCCTTGGCCCCGGCGAACAGCGGCTCACCGTCCGTACCCACCAAGCAGGCCGCCGCCGAGTGGGTGTACTGGTTCAGCCCGAGGACGATGCCCGTTCCCATCCGGGCATTATGTTGGTGTCAGGCTCATTCAAATAGTTTTTCGCCTGGGCGAAAAACTATTCGAATGAGCCTGACACCTTCTCAGAGGACCACGCGGATGATCACGCCGTTGGTGGCGAAGGTGCCTTGGGCGCTGATGGCGGAGGCGAAGCGGAACTCGCGGCCGATCATCGAGGAGCTGAAGGTGCCTGGGGGGACCACCCAGGCCGGCTGGCCGATTCCATTCCCGTCCAACCGGCCGTCGAATCGCAGCAGGCCGCCCTGGTTGGCCCCGAGGATGGACTCGAGGGTGATGGTGTCGAAGACCAGCGGAACGATGGTCTCGCGCCACTCGAGGCCGGGGGTGAAGCCGCTGGCGCTGGCCAGGAGGTGGTAGTGGCCGAAGGCGAAGGCCGGTCCCGTGTCGATCACGAAGTCGATGGTGCCGCCGGCTGAGGCCGAGACCTCGAGGGGGGAAGCGCTCAGGGAGCCGTAGGCGGGGTCGACGGTCTCGAGCCACACCGATCCCGGGTCGTCGCCGGCGGTGAGCAGCATCTGGTCAGCCACCAAGTCGTAGGAGTTGGCGGTCAGGACGTTGTGGTGCGGGTGGACCGAGCCCGGCAGTTCGCCGAGGAAGGCCCAGCTCCCGTCCGGGTTGCGGTCGGCGTAGTTCAGCGACGGGTAGCAGATGCCGCTCAAAGTCCAGACCAGGCGCGTGCCGTTCTCGATCAGCAGCGGGAACTGCTCCTCGCCGCTCTGGTCCAGCTCGGCGAGCCGCTCGGGGGCTTGCCAGGGGCCTTCCCGGTCCAGCCGGCAGGACCTCCAGAGGTCGTAGGTGCCGGCTCGCAGCGAGTGGAAGTAGATCTCGAGGCCGTCCTCCGAGACCATCGCGCCGCCGTCCCCGAGCCCGCTGTCGAGCTCTTCGACGCGCCATAACGGCGGCCACGGGTCGGTGATGAGGCCGCGGCGGGAGCGGTAGACGCGCTGGATGGTGGTCCCGAACTCGGAGCCCGAGACGTAGACCTCCAACTCGTCGGCGGACATCCACAGGTCGAGGATCGTCATGTAGGAGCTGGCAGGATCGAGGACCACCGTCGGCGGGCCGAAGGGCTGGCCGTGGCCTGGCCGCACGGCCCGCATCACCCGCGGCTCGCCGCCGTCCTCGCCGATCCAGTAGGCCGTGAGGCCGTCCGGGAGCAGCCAGACCGACATGTCCACGGCGCCCGTGTCCAGGCTCGCGATCGGCGTCCGCAGGTTGAAGGGCGCCTGCTCGCCGGCGCTGTGGAGCAGCCGCGAGGACGGCGAGAGGGTCACCGGCAGCACGCCGTCGTCGACCACGAAGCGCAGGATGTCGAGGCCGACCTGGTCGCCGGCGAGGACCTCGACGGTGTAGGAGCCGTCGCCGTGGTCGGTGACCGAGTGGAGGGCGGCCAGGCCCGCGGAGGCCGGCTCGTGCTCGAGCGTGACGCTCGCGCCGCCGTGGGAGACCGGCGCACCGCGGAGGTCGCGCAGGTCGAGCACGTAGCTGAGCGGGACCGGGTCGCCGGGGGTGACCGACTCCGCCGGCGCGTAGACGATCGACCGGTAGGCGTCCGGCCGGCCGATCAGGCTGGCCCGCCACAGGTCGAAGTCGGCCCGCAGGATGTCGACCGCGTTGGGGTCCGAGGCGCTGCGCTCCTTGGTGTTGAGCGTCATGTAGTAGTCGCCGCGGGCGCAGGAATTGAAATTGCAGTACTCGATCGGATCTCCGGGGCGGGCGATCAGCATGGTGCCGCAGTGGGCGCTCTTGCTGAAGCTCGGCGGCGGGGCGCCGCAGGCCGGCGGATCGAAGGGGTTGCAGGAGCAGCGGCCGTCGCCGCCCATCGAGTCGGCGGCTTCCATGGCGGCCATCAGCCGGGTGGCCAGGTCGCCGGGGGTGTTGACCAACGCCTGCTCGGCGGCTTGGACCACGGCGGCGCCGGTGAGGACGTTGCCCTGGATCGAGTAGACCATGTCGCCGGACTGCCCGATGAGCTCGCCCTTCCAGTCACCGCAGCTCAGGCCGGTCCAGGCGGTCGCCCGCCCTTGCAGGTCGATGATGGCGATCTGGCGGGTGTCGAAGCTAGGGTCGCGGGCTTCGAGGATCGACAGGATCACGTCGACGGGAGTGCCGCGCTGCAGCTCCTCCCAGATGATCGGCCGCAGCGTGCCGCCCGAGTCGCCCAAGCACTGGACGGCGGCGGCGCCGAAGCCCCGCACGGTGACGGGTAA
>JACNJP010000077.1 GCA_014382465.1 Planctomycetota bacterium | reverse complement strand
GCCGACCTCGCCTACGAGCGCCAGACCGGCGTCCGCTCGCTGCGCTCGATCCTCAAAAAAACCCTACAAGAGCTGATGTTCAGCCTGCCGGATTTCGAGACCCCCGGGCGCTTCGTGGTCACCGGCGAGATGATCCGCAACGGCAACGTCTCGGTCTTGCTGGAAGGGCTCAAAGGCGGCGCCGCGGCCTAACGGCCGGGGCTCCGCAGCCTAGAATCCCGTCAGGGCGACGCCGACGCCCTCCGCCCCGCGCATGCTGCTCCTCTCCCTCGCCAGCCCGCTGCTGCTCGCCTGGCCCGCCGCCCCCCAGGCCACCGAACCGCCCTTCCACCTCGAGCTGCCGGCCGGCTACGGCGCCTTCGAATCCTCGCCCGAGTACCCCGGCTGGTGGCTCTCGCGGCACCAGGAGCTGCCGGCCGCCTTCACCGTGCGCCACGAGCTGATCGCCGCCGCCGGCGCCGACGCCGGCCGCCTGGCGGAGCAGCGGCGCCGCGACTACTGGACCCCGGGCCTGAGCAAGGTCACGGCCAGGATCGAGCCCTGGACCGGCTCCCTCGCCGGGGCGCCGGCGGCCGGCAGCGTGATCCGTACCCAGGCGCAGGACCAGGACCGGATCATCGTCGAGCGCTTCCAGGTCCACCTCGACCACCTGATCGCCCTCACCTGGGAAGGCGGCCCGGACGGCTACGCGCAGGCGCAGGCGGTCCTCGACGGCTTCCGGCCGCCGCCGGACTGGCGCCCGGCGCCCCTCGAGCTCGACTCCGGCCGCGGCGGCGGGCCGGCGCCGCTGGCCTCGCCCGGCCACTTCCAGATCGTCTTCGACGCCGCCACCGAGAAGCAGGACCAGCAGGTCTGGGTCACTGTGCTGTTCCAGGCGGCGCCCTGGCTGGCGGAGCGGGGCAAGCTGCGCTGGCGGATCCCGGGCGAGGCTGAGCTGGTCGAGCTCGAGCTGGACCAGGGAGTCTGCCGCATCGAGTACCCGTTGGTGCACGGCTCCGACCCTCACCGCGCCCACGAGCTCGGCCTGGCCATGGACCGCTCCAGCCTGGCCACCGCCCAGGTGTCGCTGTGGCTGGCGGCGCCGGCCCTGGACGAGCTCCTGGAACACCCCGAGCGGCAGGTGACCCCCCCGTCCTGGCAGCTCGAGGCCCGGGTCCCCGCCCACGTCACCGCCCTCTCGGCGGCCCCGGCCGACTCGGTCAGCCTGGATCAGGAAGCCGGCGCCCGGGTGATCCAGTTTCCGGGGGTCGCGAGCGGCGCGGGGTGGCCCTTCGTCATCATGGCCTCCCTCGCTCGAGAAGAGGTCGCCGGGCTGACGCTGATGCAGCGGGTGGGCGCCAAGTCGCGCGACGCCGACGCGCCGCTGCGCTTCCTCGCGCGGGTCCAACGGGCGCTCGAGGCCCGGCTGCCGGCGGCCGCCGAGGGGACCTGGGCCGTCACCTCCTTCCCCGCCACCGGCGACCGCGTCCTGCCCGGCCTGCTGCTGCTCGACGAGGAGCGCGGCTGGCTGCGCCAGGCGATCGACCAGGACTGGGGCCAGGCGGGCTCCACCCGCCGGCGCGGCCTGGCCGAGCTGGTGGTCTCGCGGGCCTTCGGCCTGCGGCTGCGCGGCAGCGGCAGCGCCGCCCCCTTCCTCGAGACGTCCCTGACTGCCTACCTGGCCCAGGCCCTGCTGGCGGAGCTCGGCTTCGGCGACGAGGCCGAGGCGGTCGCCGAGAGCTGGCGCCAACACGACGCCGCCGCCGGCCCGCTGCCCGCCCCGCTGAGCCTGCTGCCGCGGACCGACCTGCTCGGGCCGCAGCGCCTGCTCGGCCGGGGGCCGCTGGTGTGGCAGGCGATCGAGCGCCGGGCCGGCCGCAAGCGCCTCGACGCCGTGCTCGGCGGCTACTTGAAACGCGGCGGATTCTGGACCACGGAAGAGCTCCGCGCGGGGCTGGAGGGTGCCACCGGCGACAGCTGGGAGGAGTTCTTCCGGCTCCACGTCTACGGCCGCAAGGCGCCCCCCCTGGACTGAACCGCCACCATGCTGTGCATCTACTACCACCGCGACTTCGACGGCATCGCCTCCGCCGCGATCCTGGCCGAGGCCCTCGAGCAGTCGCGCGGGGAGGCCCACGTCACCTGGGCCGGGGTCAATTTCGACCGCACCCTGGAGTGGGACCGCTTCGGCGCCGGCCAGCGCTTCGCGGTGGTCGACTTCCACTTCCACCCGCAGGCGGAGTACTGGTTCGACCACCACCCGACTACCTTCTTGGACGAGCGCCACCAGCTCGCCTTCCGCGACCACGACCGCGCCTGCTTCGACCCCGAGGCCAAGTCCTGCCCGCCGATCATCCTGCGGCACGCGGCCGAGCGCTGGAGCTGGGAGGCCCCGGCCCGATTCCACGACCTGGCGCGCTGGTCGGACATCATCGACTCGGCCTCCTACGGCACCGCCGAGCAGGCGCTGTTCGGCACTGAGCCGGCGCTGCGGATCTCGCGCGCCCTGACCTGCGCCCGCGACTACGACTTCCAGGACCGGCTGGTGGCGATGATGCGGATGAGCGAGCTGGCCGACATCATCGAGGACTCCGAGGTGCTGAGCTGCGCCCAGCGGGCCGAGCGCAACCGCGACAGCGCCCTGGAGGCCTTCCCGGCCAACATTGTCGAGCAGACGCCGCGGGCCATGTTCGCCGACCTGCGGTCGAAGAAGATCCGCCGCGAGCGCTTCGCGCCCTTCTACCTCTACCCGGAGCTGAACTACGCCGTGACGCTGCTGCCGACCCGGGCCGGCCTGCACATCACCGTCGCCAGCAACCCCTGGAACCGGCCGGTGGGCGGCCCCCACATCGGCCACCTGATGAAGTCCTACGGCGGCGGCGGCCACCAGGGAGTCGGCGGCTGCAACCCGCCCTCGGAGTCCAAGGCCTTCTCCTGGTGCGAGACCCTGTTCGCCCAGCTGGCCGCCGAGGCATGAGCGGCGCCCTGCTCGACCTCCATCCCCGCGAGTGGCCGGCGTGGATGGTCGAACAGGGCGGGAAGCCGTTCCAGGGCCGCATCGCCGCCCGCTGGGTGTTCCGCCGCGGCGCCGTCGCCTGGCAGCAGATGACCGACCTGCCGGCCGAGCTGCGGCAGACGCTGGCCCAGCGGGAGCCCCTGTGCCGGGCCGCGGTCGAGGCGGTGTCGGAGTCCGAGGACGGCGCCGCCCAGCTGCTCCTGCGCCACCCCGACGGCGCCCCCGCCGAGGCCGTGGTCATGCCCGGCCCCCAGGGGCCGGCCGCCCGCCCCAGCACCCCGGCCGGCCGCCCCG
>JACNJP010000413.1 GCA_014382465.1 Planctomycetota bacterium | reverse complement strand
TATGGCTCTACCCGGAAACCCGTCCGACGAAAGGGGCGGCCGGGCTGGTCGGCATCCCCAGCCTGCCGGTCTCCCAGGCCAACGCTGAACTCATCGCCCGGAGCGGCCAGCTCCCGGACGCCCCCTGCGCCCTCGCCGCCGAGGTCGAGATGGCGGTCGAACAGGACCCGGCCCTGGTCGGGATCGAGGACGTGCTCGGCTGGATCGAAGGCAGCACCCGTCCGGACGAGTGGGTCATCGCCGGCGCCCACCGCGACGCCTGGGGCTTCGGCGCGGTCGACAACGGCAGCGGCAGCGCGGTGCTGCTCGAGACCGCCCGGGTGCTCGGCGCCGCCCTCGGCCGCGGCTGGCGGCCCGAGCGAACCCTGGTCCTGGCGACCTGGGACGCCGAGGAGTGGGGCCTGGTGGGCTCCACCGAGTGGGTCGAGCAGCACCGCCGGCAGCTCGCGGCCGGCGGCGTGGCCTACCTGAACATGGACGTCGTGGCCAGCGGCGCCAGCTTCGGCGCCTCCTGCACCCCGGGCATGGCCGAGCTCCTGAGGCAGTGCTGCGCCGACGCCCAGGTGGAGCCTCCGCAGGAGCTCGGCGTGCCCGGCGGCGGCTCGGACCACGTCCCCTTCCTGGAGCTGGCGGGCATGGAGGTCGCCGCCTTCGGCTTCCACGGCGGACACGGCACGTACCACTCGACCTACGACACGCCGTTCGTCGTCGAGCGCTTCCTCGATCCGGACTTCGCCCACCACGCAGCCGCCGCGGACCTGCTGGTCAGGCTGTTGGACCGTCTGTCCGCCGCCGAGCTGCGCCTGGACGGCCTGGCCGGCTGGTCCAGGCAGGCCCTGGCGGCGGCGGCCGAGCTGCCGCTCCCCGACGCCCAGCGCGAGCGCTTGCTCGCCGCTGCCCAGGAATTGGTCGCGGCGGCGGAGGCGGTCGGAGCCGAGCTCCCGCACCCCCAGCGCTTCCTGCGCTTCTTCCTGCCGGCGGAGGAGGGCGGCCGCCTCCTGCTGTGGCGCACCGCGGGCTACGGCGCCTCCTGGTTCCCCGAGGTCCGGTCCGTCGCTGAGGGAGCCGGATCCGATCCGGGTACCGAGGCCGCCATTTCCGCCCTCCGGCGCGCCGCGCGGACGCTCCGGTACGCGAAAGCTCCCGCCGGTCAGTGACCGGCGGGAGCTGTGAGAGAGACGCTCGTCCGACTAGAAGCCGAAGACGATCTGGAAGAAGATCCAGAGCTGGTCGTCGCCGGTGGCGATCGCGTCGCCGGCGGTGAAGGAGCTCACGCCGGTCCAGATCGACACGTTGTCCGCCATTTCGCCCTTGAGGTAGATGTCCACCTCGGTGCCGATGTCGGAGTCGGTGCCCGCGGCGGTGGTGGCGCCTGCAGCGCCGCCGCCGAACTGGACGGCATCCTTGTCCTCAGCCTTGCTGAGCAGGTGGATGTCCCCGTGGGCGCTCCAGTCAGGGTTGATCGGGAACGTGCTCCGGAAGACCAGGTCTTGGAGGTTGCTCCAGGTCACCATGTCCTGGTGGCCGTTGTAGGCGTGACCGAAGTGGTAGAGCGGCACGAAGCGGTCGTCCTTGCCGTCCCGGCCCGAGGCGTACTCGAGGCCGCCGCCGATCAGGATGCCGCCGCCGAGGTCGTAGTTGACCCCGAGCGCGAAGGCGTTGCCCGCGGCGTCGAGGCCGACGCCGTGGTCACCGGTCTGGGTCGCGAACTCGATCTCCCAGTCCAGCTGGCCGTAATCGCCTTCCAGCAGGAAGCCGAAGGTGTCGTCCGCGAAGCCGATGCCCATGCGGCGGTGGAAGCCGTAGAGGTCGAGCTCGAACTGCTCCCAGTCGTACTCGAAGTAGACGCCGTGGAACTCCTGGTTGGTGACCCCGATCGGAGTCGCCTGGCCCTCGACCGGCTGGGTGGTGAACAGGTCGACCTTGTAGTTCTCGCCGGAGCGGGCCACGCGGACACCGTCCCAGGCGCGACCGGTGTTCGACCAGTCGAGCGGCGAGACCATGCGCTGGTTGCCGTAGGACATCTCGAAACGACCGATCTGAGCGTCGACCATCTCGAAGAGGTTGTTCATCCGGCCGTAGGCCTGGTGCACAGCGCCCATGGTCGCCATGCCCTGACCGTCGCCGACGGTGTTGATCGACTCCTGCAGCTGCAGGTAGGCCGAGTTGTTGGAATCGAGCTGGGCGCCGAAACCGAGCCGCAGCCGGGCGTACTGGCTGCTGTCGGCCTCCATGCCGGTCACGGGGGAGATCGGATCGCGCTGGTCGGCGCGGAACCGCAGCTGGCCATCGATCGTGAGCGACTCGATGCCGCTGGCTGTCACGGCCACACTCCCTTCACCCTGCTGGGCGGACAACGGAGCGAGACCTGCCAATGCCGCTGTGGCGGCCAGGAAGGGAAGTTTGTTGGTCATCATTTGTTCTAGGGAAGACAGGTCCTGTTCCTCGAACCCGACCTCGAGGACCGTGCGCGTGAATGCGCGAGCCGGATCGAGGCGGGCAAGCAGAGAAGAGCACCAGAACGGGCCGCCGCTTCAGGCGTACCTGCCGCGGTATTGTGAAGACGCGGCGAGCGAGAAAAAAGCGGCGATCACGAGAACTGGGATTGCAAGTTCAGTGCCAATCTCGCCCCAGGGCGGCTTGGGCCTCGACGCAGCGCTGCACGTACTTGCCGAGCAGGTCACCCTCCATCTGGACCCTCGCCCCCGCCGACAGCTCGCCCAGGGTGGTCCGCTCCAGGGTCTCCGGGATCAGCGCCACGGTGAACACGCCGTCGGGACGGAGCTCGGCGACCGTGAGGCTGACCCCCTCGATCGTGACCGAGCCCTTGGGGACCAGGTACAGAAGGATGGCGGCCGGCGCCCGGTAGGTGTGGAGCGAGAAGTCCTCCTGGTCCTCGACCGCGACCACCTCGCCCAGGCCATCGACGTGGCCCGAGACGAAGTGCCCTCCGAGGCGGTCCCCCACCCGCAAGGAGCGCTCGATGTTCAGCAATGAGCCCGGGACAGCCTCCCTAAACCTTGTCTTGTCAAGGGTTTCCATCGAAAGGTCGAACCCGGCGAGGGTCCCTTCCAGGGCGATCACGGTGAGGCAGGCCCCGGCCACGCAGATCGAGTCGCCGCGGCCCACGCCCTCGGCGCAGGGGCCCAGATCCAAGGTCAGCCGCAAGCCCCCGGGGATTTCCTCCACGGCGGACACCAGCGCGGCACGTTCGACGATTCCGGTGAACATCGCCGGCCTTTCTAAGCCCTCGGCGCGGTCCCGTCCACGCCAGCCTCAACCTTCTTGGGCCAGGG
>JACNJP010000105.1 GCA_014382465.1 Planctomycetota bacterium | reverse complement strand
GGGGCGCCGCCGGCCCCCGGCGCGCCGGCCCCGGGCCCGGCGCGAGCGCCGGGGCGGGGCGGGCCGCCGGGCCGCGGGCCCCGGCCCAGGCGTTGCCCCGCCACCACACCCAGCGCAGGAACAGGGCCGGGCCGAGGCCGGCGACCAGCTGCAGCGAGAAGGTGAACAGGTCCTTGATGCTGTCCGCCTGCAGCGCCAGCGCCGCCGCCAGCACGCCCACCAGCACCTCGACGCCGCGGCCGACGGCGACGTAGTGCCGCTGACCGGCCCCGGGGCGCAAGAAGCGCCGGTAGAGGTCGTTGACCGCGTAGGCCGAGGCGGTGTTGAAGTGGGTGTCGAGGGTGCTCATGAAGGCCGCCAGGAAGCTGGCGCACAGCAGCCCGAACAGCCCCGGCCCGAGGAGCTGGCGCATCAGGATCGGATAGGCCGCCTCGTGGTCGGGCGCGCCGTCCCCGGTCAGCGGCAACGCCGCGTCGGGCAGCAGGATCAGCGAGGCCAGGCCGACCAGGATCCATGGCCAGCTCCGCAGCACGTAGTGCGCCAGCTGGAACCACAGCGCGCCGCCGCGGGCGTGGTCCTCGTCCTTCGAGGCCAGGAAGCGCTGCACCGCCTGGCCCGAGCCGTCGGCGTTCTTGTTGAGCCAGCCGACCAGGCAGATGCTGACCAGGAAGGCGGTGAAGCCCTGAGTCCAGAAGGTGGCGTCGAGCGGCCCGCCGGCGCCCGGAGCCGGCAGCATCTCGAGCTTCTCGGGGAAGCTCTGGCGCAGGGTGGCGGTCATCTCGCCGAGGCCGCCGCAGGCCTCGACCGCCTTCCACGCCAGCACCACGGCGCCCGCCATGGCCAGCGCGAATTGGAACAGGTCGGTGACGACCACGCCCCAAAGGCCGCCGAGGATCGAGTAGACCAGCGCCAGCACCACCGCCGCCGCCACGATCCAGACGTCGGCGTCGATCCCGGCGAAGGCGGCGTCCGGGCCGAGCTCGAGCACCGCGCGGACGATCTTGAGCATCGCCAGCAGCACCCACACCAGCACGATGGTGTTGGTGACGACCGCGTGGTAGGCGCCGTAGAAGCCGCGCAGGGCCTTCGCCTGCGGCCCGGCGTAGCGGACCTCGGTGAACTCGGCGTTGGTGGTGAGCTCGAGCCGCCGCCACCAGGCCGCCAGGAACAGGAACCACAGCGTGCCGCCGACAACGAAGCCCCACCACAGCCAGTTGCCGGCGATGCCGTCGGTGCGCACCAGGCCGGCGACGAACAGCGGCGTGTCGGCGGCGAAGGTGGTGGCGACCAGGCTGGTGCCGGCGACCCACCAGGGCAGCGAGCGGCCGGCGAGGTAGAAGTCGTCGGTGGAGCGGCTGGCGCGCCGCGACATCGCCGTGCCGACCGCGATCGCGACCGCCAGGTAGCCGAGGATCGCGATCCAGTCGAGCGGGTGGAGGCCGGCCACCGTGGCAGCTTAGCGGCCGGCCGCCGGCAGCCAGCGGCTCGCCAGCCAGCCGCTGGAGGTCCCCAGGCCGATGCCGACCGCGGCGTACCAGAAGGCGTGGAGCCCGGTGGTCCAGGCGATCACCGCGAGCGCGGCGGTGCCGAAGGCCGCGCCCAGCAGGGCGCCGGCGGCGCCGACCCGCGGGCAGAGGATCCCGAGCAGGAACAGCGTCGCCAGCCCCGAGGACAGCAGCCCGAGGGCCTTCAGGAACAGCAGGAACAGGGAGGTCACCTCGAAGGAGGCCAGGCCGGCGGCGCAGGCGGTGCCGAAGAATCCGGCGGCGACGGTCCAGCGGCGGGCCAGCCGCAGGATGCGGGCGTCGTCGGCCTCGGGGTGGGCCGGGCGGTAGAAGTCGTTGACGACCGCGGTGGCGATCGAGTGCATCGACGAGTCGAGGGTCGACATGGTGGCCGCCAGCAGCCCGGCGATCACCAGCCCGGCGAGGCCGGCCGGCAGGTGGTCGCCGAGGAACAGCGGCAGGATGCCGTCGTTCGGCATGCCGAGCTGGAGCGCCTCGGGCTGCTGGCGGTAGAAGGCCCACAGGCACGCGCCGAGTGCCGGGAACAGCAGGCCGGCCGGGATCGACAGCCAGCCGTTGAGCCAGGCGGCGCGCCCGGCGGCCTGCTCGTCGCGCGCCGACAGGTAGCGCTGCACCACGGTCTGGTCGGTGGTGTAGGGCGGGATCATCAGCACGATCGAGCCGAGCATCAGCGACCAGGAACCGGCCTCGGTCCAGGAGAAGCCGTTGTCCCACAGCCGCAGCTTGGCCGCTCCCGCCGCGCCCTCGAAGGCCGCCCAGCCGCCGGCGCCGTCGAAGGCCAGCGCCAGCGCCAGGAGGACGCCGCCGAGCAGCACGAAGACCTGCAGCACGTCGGTCCAGATGACCGCCTCCATGCCGCCGAGCACGGTGTAGAGGGTCGCCAGCAGCCCGGTGCCGAGGATGCACAGCCGCACGTCGACCCCGGTGACGGTGGCCAGCGCCAGCGCCGGCAGGTAGACGACGATGGCCATGCGGGCGGTCTGCATCACCAGGAAGCAGCCGCTGCCGACGCGCCGCACCGCGCGGGAGAAGCGCCGCTCCAGGTACTCGTAGGCGGTGCGCAGCTCGAGGCGGCGGTAGACCGGCAGGAACACCCGGGTCACCAGCGGCACCACCAGCAGGATGCCGAGCCAGGTCGGGGCGTAGCGCAGGTCGGTGGCGTAGGCCAGCGCCGGCGTCGCCAGGAAGGTGATCGCCGACAGCTGGGTGCCGTAGATCGACAGCCCCGCGGCCCACCACGGGACGCGGCGGCCGGCGAGGAAGTAGTCGTCGCTGCCGCGGGTGCGGCGCGAGAACCAGGCGCCCATCGCCACCAGGACGGTGAGGTAGAGCGCCAGCACGGTCCAGTCGAGGCCGCCGAGGGCCGCCGGCCGGGCGCCCGCCGCGACCGCTGCGGTGGCGGCGGTGCGGGCGCCGGGGCGGGTCTCCCCGCCCGGGATCACGATGCCTCCGCGCCACGGCACCGCCGCGGTGGCCACGACCGGGCGCGGCATGGCCCCGGCGGCCGCCCAGGTGTCGGTGATCGTGTGGTAGGCGTGGACCGCCGCCGGGAAGCCTGGGTGAGAGGGCGGATCGCCGCCGCGACGGCCGCCATCATCGCCGCCGAAGAGCAACAGGTGGGAGGCGCCGAGCGGGCTCACGGCGGCGGCGGCGGCGGGGCGGGGCAGGTCGGCCAGGCGCCGCCAGCCGGCGTCGGGCGCGCCGCCGGGGACGAAGCACCAGGCGTCGGAGAGGATTACCGGACCGGGGTCGGCGGCGCCCGCCGCCGCCGGCC
>JACNJP010000345.1 GCA_014382465.1 Planctomycetota bacterium | reverse complement strand
GTCGAGGGCCAGCGGGTCCCCGCGGGGGGGGGCCAGGACCAGCTCGGTGGCCCCGTCGCAGGCGGCCAGCGGATCGGCGTGGAAGCTGACGCGGTCGTTTTCGACCAGGGCCGAGAGCCGACCGCCGGCGTCGTCCTCGGCGATCCGCAGGACGGCGCCGAAGGACTCCAGCCGGCGCGCCAGCGCGACCGCGAAGTCGCGCTGGCCGGGCTCGTGGCCGAGCGACTCGCGCAGCCCCCAGAGGGCGACCACCCGGGTCGCCGGGGCCTGCCGGCGGGATTCCCAGCCCTGGCGGATCGACGCCGCGGCCATCCCGGCGTCCAATCGGATCGGGTCGTAAGCCGACTCCTCGACCGCGAAGCCGCTGGCGAAGCCCTGGACCAGGACCGCCGCCAGGAACACCAGCGGGATCAGGGCCGCGACCAGGTGCAGGCGCTGGAGGAGGCGGAGGAGGAGAGCCAAGACGACGGGCAGCTTAGTCGTCTTCCGGCTCGTCTCCGTCGACGTAGCCGACGCCGGCCAAGGCCTTGACCATCTCCTCGGGCAGGGCGCCCATCTTGATGGCTTCCAATCCCGACTCGTCCGCCGCCCTCAAGGCCTCGAAGGCGCGCTGGCCGACGGCGGTCTCGGCGAGCCGCTGCAGCACGGTCGGCTTGAATTCACCCGGATCGGCCGCCAGGTCGAAGACCCAGCGATAGCTCTCTTTCCTCGGCTGCCACTGGAACAGCACCTTGTCCTTGCCCTGCCGCCATCCCTTCAGGAAGACCTTCCTGCCGGGGTGCTCGAGCTGGAAGACCACCGTGCGGTCGGCGTCGTCGCCGGTCCACATCGGCCGCAGGCTCTTGCCGGTGCGGTCCGGCCAGGGCTCCAGACCGGCCAGGTCGAGCAGGGTCGGCGCCAGGTCGTAGATCGCCGCCGTGCCCTTCAGGCGCCGACCGGCGGGCGCCAGGCCGGGGGCGCGGAGCACCATCGGCACGTGGACGATCTCCTGGTAGAGGGTCTTGTGGTGGCCGATCAGCTGGTGCTCGTAGAACTCGTCGCCGTGGTCGGAGACGATCGCCAGGATCACCTGGTCGGCGATTCCCCAGGCCTCGAGCTGGGCATAGAGCCGGGCGATGTGGTCGTCGGTGTAGCGGATCTCGGCGTCGTAGAGCGCCTTGGCGTGGTCGACCTCGTCCGGGCTGTACTCGCGGCCGGCCTTCCAATTCTTGTAGAAGTCGACGCCGTCCATGCCCTGCCAGCCGGGGTGGAAGCGCTGGGCGTAGTCGGCCGGGGGCTGATAGTCGTAGTGCGGATCCCACAGGTGCAGGAACAGGAAGAAGGGCTGCTGGTGCCGATCGCCCTTCTCGAGCCAGGCGATGGCCTGGTCGACCACCTGGACCGCCGTCTCGGCGTCGCTGTCGGCGTTGGTGTGGACGCCGTCCATGCTGGTGTCCGGGTCGGTGATGGCCTCGGCCGTCTGCACCGAGTTGAGGTAGCTGGCGGCGCCGAGGTAGGTGTCGAAGCCCTCGCTGAAGCCCCACATCGGGTGGAGGTAGGGCGCCGAGTAGAAGCCGGCGGTGAGGTAACCGGCCTCCTGGAACTTGCCGGCGAGGTGCTGGGTGCCGACCGGAACCCTCAGCCCCTGGACGTTGACGCCGTGCTGCTGCGGCGCCATGCCGGTGACGATCGAGATGTGGCTCGGCAGGGTCCAGGCGGTCGGAGCGGAGGCGTTCTCCCACAGCACGCCCTCGGCGGCGAGCCGCGCCAGGAAGGGAGTGGTGGCCTCGTCCTTGGCGAACTGCGGCTGGTGGCCGTACGGCGTGCAGTGGTCCGCACGCAGGCTGTCGATCGAGATCAGGATCACCGGCCGGCCGTTGCCGGCGACCGCGTCGGCGCCGGGATCGCGGCCGCAGGAGGACAGGGCGGGCAGGCAGAGGCCTGCCGCGAGGAGGCGGCCTAGTCTGGACATGCCGGCGAATTCTACCCGGCTGCGGCCGTCTTCCGCGGCCCGAATACGGCGCCCGCCAACAACGCCGCCGGGCCCGCGAGGTGGATCAGCAGCCGCGCCGGGATGCCCTTCTTGTAAAGGGAGGGCAGGAACCACGGCGTCACCAGCAGGATCAGGGCGTAGAGCGCGACGCCGCCGGCCAGCACCAGCGCCAGCCAGCGCAGCTCCCGGCGCCGCAGCGCGTGGAGCAGGCCGAGCGCCGCCAGCGGCCACAGCAGCCCCCAGCTCAGCAGGTCGAGGAACTCGCTGCCGAAGTAGCGGCCGATGCGCGCCGGCCGCCAGCGCGAGGCGCCGGTCCAGTCCTCGCCGTAGTTCTCGGCCCGGATCGGCGAGTTCTCGTCGCTCTCGTCGACCGTCAGGTAGTGGCCGATGCGCTCCAGGGACACCTGCTCGGAGTAGTTCTCGTCGATCGCCGGCAGCGCGCCGCGGTGGACCAGCCATGGTGTCAGCGCCAGCGCGGCGACGCCGAGCGCCACGGCTCCAGGCCGCCAATTGCGGCCGCCCTCGAGCAGCGCGCCGAGCGCCAGCGCGATCGCCACCACCCCGATCAGCGCCAGGCCCTCGTTCTTCATCATCGCGCCGCCGGCGAGGCACAGGCCGGCGAGCGCGGCCGGGCGCCAGGCCGGTAGACCCGCCCGGGTCCGCGCCCCGCAGCGGCGGGCGATCAGCAGCAGCGCGGCGCCGGCGCCGAACAGGGCCATCAGCGGCAGGTCGCCGCGGCCGCCGAGCATCTTCTCCTCGCCGAGGCCGGCGGCGCCGAGGTCGGCCAGACCGCCGGAGAGGAATTCGCGGGCGTAGAGCGCCGGGGTGCAGGCGGCGATCAGGGCGCCGGCGCGAGCTGCGGCGGGGGACAGGCCGCGCAGGCCAAGCGACACCGCGGCCGGCAGGCAGGCGCTCCATAGGGCTAGCGGCGCCTGCACCCAGCGGTCGCTCCAGCCGCCGCCGGCGTGGGCGGCGAAAGCCTCGAGGAACGGGACGCCGAGCGGGTAGTTCGGGTGGGTCATCACCCGGCCGTAGTCGCCGGCGATCGCTGTGAAGGCCTCGCCGGCCGGATCGGCGCCGCCGAAGAGCAGCCTGCCCTTGAAGGCGAAGTGCAGGATCGGGTCGAACTCGTTGAGCGGCCAGGCCAGGGTCAACGCCACTGAACCGAGGCCGAGCGCCACCACCAGGGGGAAGGGCCAGCCCTTCAGCGCGCGGTCGGCGGGCGGCTCACGGCGGTCGCGGAGGAGCCGCCAGCCGCCGGCGAAGGCCGACAGGGCCAGCAGCGCGCCGGCGGTCACGGCGGAGAAGGGGAGTCCGGCCCAGGTGGCCGCCATCGCCGCCAGCACCAGAGTGGCGCTGCCGA
>JACNJP010000078.1 GCA_014382465.1 Planctomycetota bacterium | reverse complement strand
GGCCAGGGCGCTCCGCCAGGCGGCGTCGAAGGGCAGGACCCAGTCCGGGTGCCGCAGGCCCGGCGGTTCCGCGGCGCTCCCGGCGGTCTCCCGGTCCAGCCCGGCGGCCGGATCGGCGGCGCCGGCCTCGAGCCCGGTCGGGGCCGCGGCCGAGGACCCGGCGAGCCCGGGCAGGCCCGGCGCCGAGTCGAGCGGGAACACCGCCCAGGCCAGCAGGGCGGCGCCGGCCAGGCTGCTGGCGCCCAAGGCCCTGCGGCGGCGGCGGCGCAGCCGGAAGGCCGTCAGCAGCCGCGGCGGCGCGCCGGTAAGGACCCGCGCCAGGTCGGCGCGCAGGTCGGCCGCGCGCGAATAGCGGCGCGCGGGATCCTTGGCCATGGCGACCTCCAGCACCTTCACCAGGGGCTCCGGAACCCGCTCGGGCAGCGGTTCGGGGTCGAGGTGCATCACCCGGTGGATGACCTCGCCGACCCCGGCGCCGAGGAACGGCGGCTTGCCGCTCAGGGCGTGGTGGAGGGTGGCCCCGAGCGAGTAGACGTCGGCCTGCGGGCCGGACTCGCTCGGGTCGCGGGCCTGCTCCGGGCTCATGTAGGCCGGCGAGCCGAGGGCCGCGCCCTGGCGCGTCAGGGTCGGGTCCTCGCGCCGCCGGACCAGGCCGAGGTCGGCGAGGATCGCGCCGCGCCGCGGGTCGAGCAGCACGTTGTGCGGCTTGACGTCGCGGTGGACGGCGCCGTGGCGGTGGATGCGCTCCAGCGCCCGCGCCACCTGCACGCCGATGCGCGCCGCCTGCTCCCACTCCAGCGCGCCCTGCCGCAGCCGGTCGCGCAGGCTGGCGCCCTCGATGAATTCGAGCAGCAGCCCGGGCCGGCCGTCGACCTCGAGTTCGCCGAAGCTCCGGATCAGGTTCGGGTGGTCGATCTCCTTGAGCAGCTGCGACTCGCGCTTCCAGCGCTCCAGCACCCGCGGGTCGCTGGCGACGCTCGGGCGCAGCAGCTTGAGCGCCCGCTGCTCCCCGCCCGGGTCCCGGACCAGGAAGACCTCGCTGAGCGGCGAGTGCCCCAGGCGCCGCTCGAGGCTGAAGCCGGCCGGCAGCCCGAGCTCGCTCAAGGCGTCTCGTCCTCGTCCGGGCCCGGCGCCAGGCGGTACTTCTCGATCTTGCGCAGCAGGGCGAAGCGGGTGATGCCGAGGTTGTTGGCGGCCTTCGAGCGGTTGCCCTGCGACCGGGCCAGGGCGCCCAGGATCGCCGCGCTCTCGATGGCCTCCACCCGCTCGGGCAGCGGCAGGCTGGCGTCGTCGACGAGCGGCTCGGGGGCCTCGACCTGGAGGACCTCGGCGGAGAAATCGTCGGGCGACACCGGGCCCTCGCCGAGCAAGGTGACCCGGCGCATCTCGTTGCGCAGCTGGCGGACGTTGCCGGGCCAGGCGCAGGCCTCGAGCACCTGCAGCGCCTCGGGCCCGAGGTCGCGGCGGGCGCGCCCCTGCTCGGCCGACTCCAGCGACAGGAAGTGCTCGGCCAGCAGCCGGACGTCGCCCTCGCGGCGGCGCAGCGGCGGCAGCTGCAGCAGCACCACCTTGAGGCGGTAGTAGAGGTCCTCGCGGAAGCGGCCGGCCTCGACCGCCTGGCGCAGGTCCTGGTTGGTGGCGGCGATCAGGCGGACGTCGACCTTGACCAGCTCGTCCGAGCCGAGGCGGCGGATCTCGCCCTCCTGCAGCACCCGCAGCAGCCGCTGCTGCATCGCCTGCGACATCTCGCCGACCTCGTCGAGGAACAGGCTGCCGCCGTCGGCCTCCTCGAAGCGCCCGGCCTTGTTGCGGGTGGCGCCGGTGAAGGCGCCCTTGACGTGGCCGAAGAGCTCCGACTCGAGCAGGGTGTCCGGCAGCGCGCCGCAATTCTCGACCACGAAGGGCTTGGCGGCCCGCGGGCCGCCGAAGTGCAGGGCGCGGGCGACCAGCTCCTTGCCGGTGCCGCTCTCGCCCTGGATCAGCACCGGGACGTCGGACTCCATCACCCGCTCCATCTGCGAGAACAGCTCGTGGATCGCCGGCGAGGAGCCGACCACCTCGCCGAAGCGCACCGAGTCGAGGGTGCTGAGGCGCTGCTGCTCCTCCTTCTCGGCCTTGACCCGGCGGCCGAGCTGGCGCTGCAGGTTGGCGTTGCGGCGCTTGAGCCGCTGCAGCTCGCTGCGGTCGCGGACCGCGCCGAGGGCGGTGGCGGCGGCGCCGGCGAGCCCGCCGAGCAGCTCGACGTCCTCCTCGCGGAAGGCCCCGGAGGCCAGGCGGTGGTCCACCAGCAGCAGGCCGAGGACCTCGCCCTGGTGGCGCAGCGGCACCGCCAGCAGCGAGCGCAGGCCGAGGTCGGAGATGCTGGCGACGCCGGCGAACTCGCCGTCGTGGGCGGCGTCCACCAGCAGCAGCGGCCCGTCGCTGTCGAGGGCGCGGCCGAGCAGGGTCCGGGAGAGCTTCTTCTCGGGCGCGGCGACGGTCTCGCGGGCGAAGTTGCGGCCCAGGGCGAGCACCACGTTGCCGCTCTCCACCAGGAACACGAAGCCGCGCTCGGCCCGCGTCAGCGACACCGAGGCGTCGATCAGCAGCTCGGCGGCGCGCTCGACCTGGTCGACCCCCTGCAGCCGCCGCAGCACCGCCAACAGGGTCTGGAGCATGTCCCGCTCGCGGCTGATCTCCTGGGTCTGGGTGCTCTCGACCGCCGACAGCCGGGCCTCGATGCCGCCGGAGATGCGCAGCTGGGTGCCGCCGATGCGGATGACCTCCCCGCGCCCGAGCGGCCGCCGCCGGACCTTCTCGCCGCCGACCCAGGTGCCGTTGGCGGAATCCAGGTCGACCACGAAGGCCTCGGCCCCCTGCCGCTCGATGCGGCAGTGCTGCCGCGAGGCGTGCGGGTCCTCGATCCGGACCTCGCAGTCGGAGCCCCGGCCCACCGTGGCGCAGTCGCCGTCGACGGTGACGATGCGCTCGATTTGGTCGCGCTCGACGATGATCTCCAGGGGATCCGGCATGGTTCCAGGATAAGCTCTGCGCCCGTGAGCGACGCCGACGGTCCGCGGGAGCCCTGGTGGTCGGAGGGGCTCCCCTTCGAGTGCACGCAGTGCGGCAAGTGCTGCACGGCCCACGGAGGCTACCAGTTCGTCTACGTGAACCAGCGGTAGCGGCGGCGGCTGGCCGACCACCTCGGCATCGGTCACGAGGCGTTCCTGGACCGCTGTACCGCCTTCGACCCGGACGGTTACCCGCTGCTGCCCTTCGTCCGCGGGCTCTTCGTGCTCCTCGCCGGCCCCCCCCCCCCGGTCCACCCCGCCCCACCGCTGCCGCGCCGCCCCCGC
>JACNJP010000079.1 GCA_014382465.1 Planctomycetota bacterium | reverse complement strand
TCGCCGCTCCAGCCGAAGGTGGACGAGTCCTGGACCTCGGTGCGGCCGCCGGTGGTCTCCAGCACCGTGAAGGACTCCCCCTCGAGGGCGCCGGCGAGGCGGAAGACCTCGACGACGTCGCCGCGCTGGCGCGAGACCGGCCGGGCGGCGGCCTCGGGATCGGGCGCGACGTTGCTGGTGGCGCCCGGGCGGGCGTACCAGAAGGTCGCCGGGGCGAAGTCCATGCCGGTGCCGGCCCAGTGCCACAGCTCCATGTCGAACTGGAGGCGCTCGCGGAACGGAATGCCGTCGAGCAGGCGGCAGCGCGAGTTGGTCGAGGCGCCGACGGTGAGGTTGCCCGAGCCGTCCGGCTGGGCGTGGAAGGGCGTCGCGAACTTCTCCGGGCGGCACCAGGCGTAGCCGTAGTAGTCCTCGGTGCCGGTGCCGAAGTGCGACGGGAAAGCCTCGCCGTCGACCCAGATCTTCTCGTCGCCCTCGCCCCACCAGGCGGCGGCGCCGTTGAAGAGGCTCAAGGTGTCGCCGACGTAGACGCCGCGCCCCTCGGCCGTCAGGTAGTTGACGTCGAAGGCGCCGCCGCCGTCCATGCCCTTGCCGCCGCGGGTGTCGACGGCGCTGAGCTGGTGCCAGTTGGCGTGGAAGTGCATCGAGCGCTCGTCCCAGGTCCAGTCCATGAAATCGAAGGCGGCGCCAAATTCCACCTCCTGGTCCCCTAGGTTGTGGCAAGTAATCTCCACTTCCTCCGCGAAGGGCATCACCCACCGAGACTGTAGATGAATGCCGGCGTCATGGCGCCAGGCCTGAGTCCACCAAGTGTTGAAGGTCCTACACCCAGGACCGGTGCCGAAGAAATCCCCCAACGGACACCAGACCGTCGTCTCGCCGTCGAAGCGCATCTCCAGCACGATCGATCGCAGTGCCTGGTCGAGATCATCGGCTGCCAACAGCACGTCGATGCGCTTGATCGCACCTGGTCCGTCCTCCCGAATTCGATCGAGTCGGCTCGGGGCGAGTTCGAGACCGCGCGGCCTGTCCATCATGGGATCCCCTTTCTCTCGGCGCCTCAACAACGAGCCGACATCGGAGAGGACCTCTTGTGATGTCCTCAGTTGATCGCGCCGGAAGGTCTCGACCTCCGTCCCCACCTCATAACGCCGGTAGTTGATCTGGTAGTAGAGAGCCTCGCCCTGCTTGGCGCCGCGGTCCACCGGCACGTCCGTCGAGTAGGTGATCTTGCAGCCCTTCGCATAAGGAATCGGCAGGTAGAGGTTGTGACCGCGTCGCGCGTAGTCCGACTCCGGCGACACCGACTCGCTGAAGGGTTCGCCCACCAACGCGCCGCCGCTGATCAGATCCGCGATCGGACCTTCGATCTCCGCCTCCTCCTCGCCGTCGAAGTAGAAGCGCAGGGTGCCGTTCGAGAAAGGGCCGCCCTTCGGTCCGTGCCAGGTGGCCCAGAAGCGCACCACCGCGCCGGGGCCGTGGTCCTCCATCATCACGTACTCCTTGCGCCCCTCCTTCTCCTCGACGCGCAGGAACTGGCTGCGGTCCCAGTTGGCGAACCAGCCCGGCTGGTCCGGCCCGACCGAGTCGCGGTCGTAGCTGGAGGCCTGCACGCAGCGGTACTCGGGCTCCGGCCATTGTGCGATGCGGTCTCGCGCGACCATCTCTTCCAGGAGGGAGGCGAAGCTCACCTCCTGCGCCGGCGTCCGGCCGGCCAGGGCCACCGCCGCCAGGATCAGGATCGAGGTCTTCATGGCCGGATCCTACCTCCGCAGACCGCGGCGCGAGGCTACCGGCCGCCCGCGGCCTCGCCCGGCTCGAAGCGGCTGCCCTCCGCCGCCACCGCCGCCTGGTGTTCGTCGATCAAGCGCCGCAGTCGCGCCACCACCTCCGGATACTCCTCCGCCAGGTCGTGCTCCTCCGAGGGATCGCGCTCGAGGTGGAACAGCAGCGGCAGCTTGCCGTCGAAGTAATCGAGCCCGGTCTGGCTGCTGGTCACCACGTGGAGCTTCCACGGCCCCTCTCGCACGGCGTGGAGGACGTGCCCCGGGCCGTGGAAGTACAGCGGGTCGCGCTGCTGCGGAGCCTCCCCCAGCAGGACCGGCAGCAGGTCGCGGCCGTCGAGGGCCAGGCCGTCCCGCGTCTCCCCGGGCGGCAGCGGCCGGCCCGCCAGCCGCAGCGCGGTCGGGTAGAGGTCCAGGGTGCTGGCCACCGACCGCTCAGTGCCGCCGGCGGCGATCGCGCCCGGCCACCAGAAGATCCCCGGCTCGCGCACGCCGCCCTCCCAGGTGCTGCCCTTGCCGTCGCGCAGCAGCCCGGCCGAGCCGCCCTCCTCCCCCTGGATGATCCACGGGCCGTTGTCGCTGGTGAAGACCACCAGCGTGCGGCGGTCGATGCCGAGCTGGCGCAGCCGTCCGAGGATGGCGCCGACGCTCCAGTCGATCTCCTCGACGACGTCGCCGTAAAGGCCGCGCGGCGAGCGGCCGGCGAAGGCCGCCCCGGGCATCAGCGGCACGTGCGGCATCGCGTACGGCAAGTAGAGCAGGAACGGCCGATCCTGCTGGCGCTCGATGAAGTCCAGCGCCCGCTCGGTGTAGAGGCGCGTGAGCTGGGTCTGGTCGGGGTCGAGCTCCACGACCTCGTCGCCGTCGATCAGCGGCATCGACTCCCACTTCGGCGGCCGCATGTCGTTGCTGTAGGGCAGGCCGAGGTACTCGTCGAAGCCGTGCTGGAGCGGGAGGAATCGCTCCGGACGGCCGAGGTGCCACTTGCCGAAGGCCGCGGTGGCGTAGCCGGCCTGGCGCAGCTCCTCGGCCAGGGTCCGCTCCTCGGGGTGAAGGCCGCGCACCGACTTCGGGCCGAGCACCCAGGCGAAGCCCGAGCGCGCCGGGAGGCGGCCGGTGAGCAGGGAGTAGCGGCTGGCGGTGCAGGCCGGAGAGGCGGAGTAGAACTGGGTGAAGCGCAGCCCCTCGGCCGCCATGCGGTCCAGGTTCGGGGTGCGGATCACCGGGTGGCCGTAGCAGGCCAGGTCGCCGTAGCCGAGGTCGTCGGCGAACAGGATCACGAGGTTCGGCCGCTCGGGGACCGGCCGGGCCGATGGGGCCGACTGGCAGGAGACCAGCAGTCCGCCGGCCAACAGGCAAGCGAGCGCCGCGGCGGGCGGCTTCACTCGACCGGCCTCGGGCCCAGCCAGGCCGGGGAGAGCTCCCGCCGCCGGTCCCGCAAGAAAAGCCGGCGGGCGGTCGACTCGGCGTTGGGCGCGAGGGCGCGGGCGGGGGCAAGGGTCTCTTCCCTGGCGGCCCCCCCCCCCCCCGCCACCACGCCCCGCGGGGCGCT
>JACNJP010000366.1 GCA_014382465.1 Planctomycetota bacterium | reverse complement strand
GGGGGCCGCTCCCTGGCCTCCGGGGAGGGCGCGGCGGGCTACGGGGGGCGGCGCCCGGCCTCCTGCCGGGTGCTGCGCGCCGCCGCGCCCAAGGCCGGGCCCCGCGCCGTCGCCGGGCTGGAGCGGCAGGGCACGCTGCGGGCGGTGATCCCCCGGAACGTCGACCGCCTGCACCAGGCGGCGGGCGTGCCGGCCGACAAGGTGATCGAGATCCACGGCAACGAGCACCGGGTGTCCTGCCTGAGCTGCGGCGCCGGCTACTCGCGGGAGGAGGTCTACCGCTGGATCGTCGACGGCGTCGCGGTGCCCTACTGCCCGGTCTGCCAGGGGATCCTGAAGCCGGACTCGATCGCCTTCGGCCAGCCGATGGTCGACGAGGTCGGCGCCCGGGCCCTGCGCGCGGTCTCGGAGTGCGACCTGCTGATCGTGGCTGGCACCAGCCTGGAGGTCCAGCCGGTGGCCAGCCTGCCGCTGGTGGCGCTGCGCGCCGGCACGCCGCTCCTGCTGGTGAACCTCCAGCCGACCGACTTCGACACCTTCGCCGATTTCGTGCTGCGCGGCGCCTGCGGCTCCCTGCTGCCGAAGCTGATCGGCGACGAGGCCGGGTCCTGAGCGGCGGGCGCCCGGCGGCGCGGCGAGGGCCGGGTCCCTCAAAAGGGGAGGCGGCCCGCCCAGGCCGGGCGGGCCGCCTCGAGACCGGATGGCCGCGGGGCCTACTGCACGGTCGCCGCCACGCCGTTGGTCAGCGTGCTGCTGCTGACGTCGAGCGACTGGAACCAGACGTTGACGCCGGTAGCGCCGGCCGGGATCGAGACGAAGACCGCGCCCTCGCCCGCCGGGTCACAGGTGGCGTCGGGCAGGAAGGACAGCGGCGGAGTCAGGTAGGCGGTGCCGTAGACGGTGGAGATCGGGCCTCCGCCGGCGGTGGAGTAGGCGGTCCGCACGGTGCCGCTCGGGGTGCAGTTGGAGAAGCTCAGCGACGCCAAGCCGCCGGCGACCAGGTTGGCCACCGTCAGGTGCGGGCCGGGGTAGGTGGAGCGGTAGCGCAGCCGCCCGTTCCAGGTGCGGCCGCTGGCGACCGTTCCGAAGGGGTTGACGCCGCCGAGGCCGATGCCGCAGATGATCTTCAGGTCGGAGTTGGCGTACTCGGCCGACCCGACGGTGTAGTGGATGTTGTCGCCGCCGCCGGAGCGGACGTAGAAGCCGTAGGTGCTGCCGGCGCTCAGGTCGATGTCGCCGATCGCGACGGTGGTGTAGGCGCCCGGGCCGGCGCTGACCGCCTTGGTGTCGGTGCCGGCGAAGATCCAGCCGTCGGGGTTGTTCTCGCTGCCGACGTAGCTGCCGTTGCGGTACCAGATGTCGATCCCGGTGACCACCCCCGCCGCGGTGCCGACGTTGACGTCGAAGGCGCTGATGGTGATGTCCTCGTAGACCTCCAGGTCGAACATGTTGCCGTTGAAGGTGCTGACGCCGCCGGCCATGGTGGTCGACAGGTAGTGGGCCCCGAGGGCGCCGTCGTAGTAGAGGATGCCGTTCCAGATCCGGTCGTTGAAGGTCGAGGATCCGAAGCCGCCGAGGGTGACGCCGCAGCCGGACTCGATCCGCACGAAGCTGTCCTCGTAGGTTTCGACGCCGTTGGTGTAGCGGAAGTCGCCGTTGATGCCGTTGGTGGCCTCGACGTAGATGCCGTAGGTCTCGCCGCCCTGGAAGATGATGTCCTCGGCGTTGCCGTCGAGGTTGAGCAGGGTCGGCGCGTTCTCGCCGGCGCTGGTGCCGCTGACGGCGTCGAGCAGCTTCCAGCCGAGCGAGCTGCCGGAGTGGCCGACCCAGGTGTCGTTCCGGTACCAGACGTTGGCGGTCGCCGGCGAGCCGGCGGTGATGCGCGTGTTGATGGCGATCTGGGTCAGGCTGATGTCGGTCTTGGGCTTGATGTCGAACATGTTGCCGCCCGAGCCGTTGCCGCCGGCGAAGGTGGTCTGGACCTGGTGGTAGATCGAGACGCCGCTGCGGAAGGCGACGAAGCTCGGGTACCACTCGCTGATGTGGCGGGAATTGTCCGCGCTGCCGGAGACCCCCATGGCCCAGCCGTTGGGGGCGTCGATGTCAGGGTTGGAGTAGATCGGGCGCCGGCTGCCGAGGTAGGACATCACCGAGCCGTAGGTCGTCCCGGTGGGGTTGGCGGTCTCCCAGCCGTAGCAGTAGGCCGTCGAGCAGCTTCCGCCGGAGTTGGCGAAGTCGTGCTGCAGGCCCATGTTGTGGCCGATCTCGTGGGCCAGGGTGTAGGTGGCGGCGACGCGGGTGTTCTTGCCGACGCTGAAGGCGTTGGGGGCCCAGGCCGAGGTGCCGGTGCAGTTGACGTAGGCGACGCCGGAGCCGTAGTTGGCGATGAACAGCTCGACGAAGTCGGCGCCGAAGGCGTCGCGGAAGCCGTGGACCTCGTCCATGAAGCCGTCGGCGGTGTCGCGGAGCCGGCCGAGGTCGGTGCTCTGGTTGCCGCTCTGGGTGTAGACGGTCTCGTAGGTGTGGACCAGGTTGACGCGGAAGGTCGAGTCGCCCTGGGCGAGCGCGCGGTTCATCTCGCTGACCGCCAGGTTGGCGAGCGAGTTGGCGCCGTCGATGCCGCCCTCGGCGGTGACGCAGTCGGTGGTGAAGACCACCATGATGTGGCCGGTGTGCCCGGAGGCGCGGCCGCCGCCGCCGTGGCCGGAGGCCCCGACGAGGTGGGAGGCGTCGACGCCGCAGGGCTCGTACTGGTCCGGGTCGACCTCGGAGACCGTCAGCTCGCCGGCGCCGACGTTGCCGATGGTGAAGATCCGCTCGCCGGCGTGGACCACGCCGGACACGGCGTCGTTGACGACGGAGAAGACGGCGTAGTCCCAGCCCTGGTCGCCGATCTCGTAGCGGACGACGTAGCCGCCGTCGCGGGCCAGCTCGGTCTCGGCGTACTCGGCGACGAAGCTGGCGTCCGGGAAGAGGTTGAGGGTGAGCGCGGGGAGTGTGCCCAGGCCGAGTCGCTCGCTGAGGAGCAGGTCCTGGTCCAGGTAGACGTTGTCCTGCCGGAAGGCGGCCGGGTCCTCGTGGAAGCGGGTGATCTGGTTGGCAGGCACGCGCTCGAAGAGATCGGGAGGCGGGACCTGTTGCTGCGCCGACGCCAGGCCGGCGACGATGCCGAGGAGGATGAGGGGAATCAAGATGAGTTGTCGTGCCACGGTGATCTCCAAGGGTTGGTGGCGGGAAGAATGGATCGAAGGCCAAGCTAGCACCGCCCGGACGAACCGCGGCGGGAGATATGGTCGAAAGTTGTGTCTCGTGAACTGAAAGCAAGTGCGGCGTACCCT
>JACNJP010000080.1 GCA_014382465.1 Planctomycetota bacterium | reverse complement strand
CCAGGGTGGGGGCCACCTCGCCCGGCGCGTCGCTCCTCTCGGAGACAAGGAGCGCGTACGGCAGGTCGGGGCCGACGCCGCGGCCGGACAGGGCCGCGCTGGCGCCAGGCTTCGGCCTGACCGGCGAGATCCTCGCCGACCAGCACTCCCGCTCCCGCGCCCGCCTCGGGCGGCTGCTCGCGGCGCTGGCCTTCAACCCGCGGCCGATCGGCGTCGGGCTGGACGAGAACACCGCCGCCGTCATCGACCCGGCGGACCGGATCGAGGTCATCGGCACCGGCGCCATCACCATCGTCGACCCCTCGGAGATGGAGTTCTCGTCGATGGACTCCGCCCACAAACGCGCGCCCGTCAGCGTGCTCGGCATCCGGCTCCACGTCCTCACCGAGGGCTGCAGCTACGACATCCCGACCCGCACCGCCCGCTGCGGACCCGAGCTGGCCTGAGAGACCGCGCCGCCACCATGAAGATCCTCGACCGCAACATCTACCTCGGCCCGAGCCTCTACGCGCACTTCCCGGTCATCCGCCTGACCGTGGACCTCGGCGAGCTCGAGGAGTGGCCGTCCGTTAGGCTGGGCGAGGCCTTCATCGGCGGCCTGGCGGAGAGCCTGCCGGGGCTGGCGAAGCACGGCTGCTCCTACCGCGAGGATGGCGGCTTCCTGCGCCGGCTGCGCGAGGACCAGGGCACCTGGCTCGGCCACGTCTTCGAGCACGTGGTCATCGAACTGCAGCAGATCACCGGCATCGCGGTGACCTTCGGCAAGACCCGCGGCAACGGCCAGTACGGCCAGTACGACGTCGTCTTCGAGTACGAGAGGGAGGAGGTCGGCCTGGAGGCGGCGCAGCTTGGCCTGCGCCTGCTCCACCACCTGCTGCCGGAGGAGGCCGGCGGGGCGCTGCTCCGCGACCCCGGTTTCCGGTGGGAGGAAGAGCGCGACCAGTTCATCCGCTTCGCCCAGCGGCGCGCCTTCGGGCCGTCGACCGCCGCGCTGGTGAAGGCGGCCGAGGAGCGCGACGTGCCCTGGATGCGGCTCAACCGCTACAGCCTGGTGCAGCTCGGCCACGCCTGCTACGGCAAGAAGATCCAGGCGACGATCACCTCGGAGACGCGCCACATCGGCGTCGAGATCGCCTCCGACAAGGAGGAGACCAACAAGATGCTGGGCGACCTGGGCCTGCCGGTGGCCAAGCAGCGGCTGGTCTACGACGAGCGCGCGGCGCAGCGGGCCGCCCGCCGCATCGGTTTCCCGGTGGTGGTCAAGCCGCTCGACGCCAACCACGGCCGCGGCGTGTCGATCGGCCTGGGCGACGACGAGGCGGTGCGGGCCGCCTTCGAGACCGCCCGGATCCACAGCCGGGCCGTGATCGTCGAGAGCTTCCTGGCCGGATTCGACCACCGCTTGCTGGTGGTCGACGGCAAGCTGGTGGCCGCCAGCAAGCGCGTCGCCGGGCACGTCGTCGGCGACGGCCAGCGCACCGTCGAGGAGCTGATGGAGCTCGTCAACCAGGACCCGCGGCGCGGCATCGGCCACGAGAAGGTGCTGACGCGCCTGGAGCTCGACTACCAGGCCAACCGCCTGCTGGAGCTGCGCGGCCTGACCAAGGACTCGGTGCCGCCGGCCGGAGAGGTGGTCTATCTGCGCAGCACCGGCAACCTGTCGACCGGCGGCACCGCGGTGGACGTCACCGACGTCATCCACCCCGACAACCGCGACATGGCCGAGCGGGCGGCGCGCGCCATCGGCCTGGACGTGTGCGGGGTCGACTTCCTGACCGAGGACATCACCGTCTCCTACAAGGTCGGCGGCGGCGGCATCTGCGAGGTCAACGCCGCGCCCGGCTTTCGCATGCACGTCTCTCCCAGCGAGGGGACGCCGCGCGACGTCGCCGGGCCGGTGATGGACATGCTGTTCCCGGCCGGCACGCCGTCGCGGATCCCGATCGCCAGCATCACCGGCACCAACGGCAAGACCACCACCGCGCGCATGGTGGCCCACATCTTCAAGATGACCGGCAAGGTGACCGGGCTCACCACCACCGACGGCATCTACGTCGACGGCCACCTGACGGTGACCGGCGACATGACCGGGCCGACCTCGGCGCGCATCGTGCTGCGCGACCCCAAGGTCGAGGTGGCGGTGCTCGAGACCGCCCGCGGCGGCCTGCTGCGCAGCGGCCTCGGCTTCCGCCGCTGCGACGTCGGCGCGGTGCTCAACGTCCAGGCCGACCACCTCGGCCTGCGCGGCATCGACACCCTGGAGGAGCTGGCCAAGGTCAAGCGCATCGTGGTCGAGGTCGCCCGCGGCACCGCGGTGCTCAACGCCGACGACCGGCTGTGCCTGGAGATGGCCGGGCACACCAAGTCCGAGCACCTGTGCTACGTGACCATGAACCCACGCCACGGCCTGGTGCGCGAGCACATCCAGGCCAACGGCCGGGCGGTGGTGCTGGAGCAAGGCATGGGGGGCGACATGATCACGATCTACGACCACGGGCAGCACATCCCGCTGCTGTGGTCGCACCTGATCCCCGCCACCCTCGACGGCCGGGCGCTGCACAACGTGCAGAACGCCATGTTCGCCGCCGGCATCGCCTACAGCATGGGCGTGGCGCTGGAGGAGATCCGCCACGGCCTGCGCACCTTCGACACGACCTACTTCCAGACGCCCGGCCGCATGAACATCTTCGACGACCACCCCTTCAAGGTGGTGATGGACTACGGCCACAACCCGGCCGCGGTCAAGGCGATGGTGGAGCTCTCCGAGCGCTTGGAGCCGAAGGGCCGCCGCCTGGTCGTGCTGGCCGCCCCCGGCGACCGCCGCGACGAGGATATCCGCGAGATCGCGGCGCTGTGCGTCGGCAAGTTCGACCGCTACATCTGCCGCCGCGACGACAAGCTGCGCGGCCGCGAGTCGGACGAGGTGCCGATGATGCTGCGCGAGACGCTGCTGGCCCACGGCGTGCCGGAGGACGCCATCGAGCTGGTGCCCGAGGAGCAGCGGGCGGTGGCCCGGGCCCTCGAGCAGGCGCGCAAGGACGACCTGCTGCTGATCTTCGCCGACGCCATCTCGCGGACCTGGGCCCAGATCCAGGACTTCCAGGCCGAGGGCGCGCCGCGGGCCGGGGAGGAGCCGTCGCGGCGGTCGGTGGACCTCGGCGAGCGGCTCGGCGGCGGCCGGGGCGGCTTCGAGACCGGCGGCTTCGAGGCGGGCGTCGAGCTCATCCGGGACGCCCGCGGCGTGCGCGTGGCCGCCGGCGGAGAGGCGGACTGATCGCGGGGGCGGCGCGCCTCGAGCCGCGGGGCTCGCGCCGGCCCACCCGCCCCGACGGGCCCTGG
>JACNJP010000081.1 GCA_014382465.1 Planctomycetota bacterium | reverse complement strand
GGGGGGGGTCTGCCGGGCGAGGCAGTCTTTGGGGGGCTTCTGGGCGACAGGGAGCTGCGGGGGGGGGGGCGGGGCCGGGGGGGGGGCGGCCCCGACGGGGGGAAAGGGGGGGGGGAGTTTCTTTTTGGGGATTGTTCGGGGGGGGGGGGACCCGTCCCCGCCGCGAGAGAAGGCTAGAGCTCGGAAATGAGGGGCCGGTGAAGACTAGCTGAAGCTTGCCTGACCCGCCCCAGGCAGCGGCTTCGCCGGGCTGAAGGGCAATTCCACCCGGAACAGGGCCCCCTCGCCGGGACGGCTGCGCACCGCGATCCGGCCGCCCATGCGGCCCACCAGGTTGCGCACGATCGCCAGCCCGAGGCCGGTGCCGCCCGACGCGCGGCTGTGCGCCGGGTCGCCGCGGAAGAAGCGCTCGAAGATCCGCGGCAGGATTTCGGGGTCGATGCCCGGACCGGTGTCCTCGACCTCGATGGCCACCCCCACCCCGCCCTCCGACGAGACGCGGAGTTCGACCCTGCCGCGCTCGGTGTAGGAGATGGCGTTGTCCACCAGGTTGGCGAGCACGGTGTCGAGCGAGCCGCGGTCGGCCACGATCTCGAGCTCCGGCGGCGTCACCCGGACCACCAGGGCCAGCCCCTTGGCGGCGGCCTTCTCCCGCAGCCGCTCCTCGACCCGCGCCACCGCTTCGGCGACCTTGAGGCCGCGGGGCGCCGGCCGCCAGCCGGGGTCCTCGGCCTTGGCCAGCCCGAGCAGGTCGCGCGTCAGCGCCGAGAGGGACTGGGCGTTGCGCTGCGCCCGCTGTAGCAGCGGGGCGGCGGTGGCGGGGTCGGAGTCCTCCAGCAGGTCGAGCAGGCCGATGAGGGCGGCGATCGGCGTCTGCAGCTCGTGCGAGGCGTTGGCGACGAAGTCGCGCCGCTTGAGGTCGACGGCGACGGCGCCGCGGAGGTCCCGCAGCAGCAGGAAGCGCTTGCCGCCCTCGGCCGGGCCGCTGGTCAGCTCGACCGTGCGCGGACCGCCCTTCCCCTCGAGCTCCACCACCCGGCGCTGGGTCTCCTCGGGGTTGCCATAGCGCAAGGAGGCGGCGAAGGACGGGTTCGCCCAGGCGCCGAGGGCCGGCGGCGGGTCGGAGCTGGGCGGCGGGGGGACGTCCAGCAGCCCGCTCGCGGCGGCGTTGGCGAACACCACCCGGTCCCGGGAGTCGAGGAGGATCACGCCCTCCGACAGGTGCTCGGCGGTGTTGCGGTAGGCCGCCCGCCGGGCCTCCATCTCGCGCAGCTCTCGGGCGACGCGCCGCCGAAGCCGGCGCTCCCGCAGCCAGAGGACGACCGCCGCGGCCAGGGCGGCCGCCAGCAGGGCGAATTCAGGCGGCATGGTCGGAGAAGCGATACCCGATGCCGCGCACGGTCTCGATCAGCGACCCGCGCCCTCCCAGCTTCTTGCGCAGCGACTTGACGTGGGTGTCGATGTTGCGCTCGTCGACGAAGACCCCGACGCCGACCGCGTAGTCCAGCAGCTCGGCCCGCCGGAACACCCGGCCGGGGCTGGCGATCATGGTCTGCAGCAGCCGGAATTCGGTCGGCGTGAGGTCGAAGCGCTCCTCGCCGGCGCGGACCTCGAAGCGGACCAGGTCCACCACCAGGTCGCCGCTGGCGAGGAGCTGGTCCCCCACCGGCTGGTCGCGCGCCCGCGCCCGGCGCAGCAGCGCCTTGACCCGCGCCGCCAGCTCGCGCGGCCGGGCCGGCTTGCAGACGTAGTCGTCGGCGCCGACCCCGAGGCCGAGCACGACGTCGGACTCCTCGGCGCGGGCGGTGAGCATCAGCACCACCAGGTGCTGGAGCGAGCGGTCGGCGCGGAGCTGGCGGCAGACCTCGATGCCGTCGAGCTTGGGAAGCATGACGTCGAGCACCACCAGGTCCGGGGCGTGGCGGCGCGCGAGGCGCAGGGCCTCCTCGCCGTCGCGGGCCTCGACGGTCTCGTAGCCCTCCCGCTGGAGGGTCAGGCGGAGCACCTCCAGCAGGTCGGGATCGTCCTCGACCAGCAGGAGCTTCGGGATGGTCATGCCGGAAAATTATGCCGGTCCGATGGCATCCGCGTGGCCACAAGATGAAGAAATCGTGAAGGGAGTCAATCCCGGCCCGGCCCCTGCGCCGGATCGCCGAGGTAGCCCAGCCCCTGGAGGTTCTCCTCGGTGTCCCGGTCGAGGCCGCCCTCGAAACCCTCTCCTTCGAGGTCGCTCGGGTGGGTGTACCAGCCCTTCTCCTTCATGGCCTGGAACAGCGCGGCGACGATCTCGGGGCGCTCCGCGGCCAGGTCGTTGCGCTCGAAGGGGTCCAGCTCCATGTTGAACAGCAGCGAGAACTCCCCGGCGGGGTTCCAGTCGTCCTTCTCGCGCCGGATCATCTTCCACAATTGGCCCTCGTAGAGCATGGAGATGCCGCGCAGGTGCCAGGGCGGCTCGCCGTCGCCGCCGGTCTCCATCGGCGCGGGGCGGTGCGGGCCGGACCCGCCCTCCAGCAGCGGCACCAGCGACTCGCCCATCATCCAGGGCTGCGCCGGGTCGCCGCCGGTCATCTCGAGCAGGGTCGGGTAGACGTCCAGCAGCCGCACCTGGCTCGCCACCCGCCGCGGCGCGAGGCCGGGCGCCCAGATCAGCAGCGGCACCCGCGTCAGCTCGTCGTAGAGCACGTGGCCGTGGCCCATCGCGCCGTGCTCCCAGAACTCGTCGCCGTGGTCCCCCACCAGCACGATCACCGTGTCGGGGTAGCGCGCGCGGATCTTCCGCAGGAAGGGCGTCACCACCGAGTCGGTGTAGACCATCTCCTCGTCGTAGGCGTCGCGCAGGTGCTGCTTCTCGGTCTCGCTGAACTCGCGCTGGCCGCCGTGGAACTTCTGGATCACGTCGTGGTCGATCGGGACGCTGAGCCCGCTGTGGTCCCAGCGGCCCCGGAAGGGCGCCGGGGGGTCGTACGGATAGTGCGGGTCGGTGACGTGGACGTAGCAGAAGAACGGCCGGCCGCCGTCGAAGCCGTCGAACCAGTGCTCCGCCTCGCGGATGATGGTGTCGGCCTTCAGGTCCCAGTCGTTCAGGAAGCGGAAGCTCCGGAAGCCCTGGCCGAAGCCGTAGACCGGCTGGATGTTGGCGTTGTGGGTGATGGCGAAGGTCTCGTAGCCGGCCGAGGCCAGCGACTCCGCCAGGGTGGTGTGCTGGTTGCCCATCGCCACGAAGCGCTTGCCGGACTCGCGCGACATGTGCGACATGGCGCCGTGCTTGGACGGCACCAGGCTGGTGAACAGCGAGGCCACCGTCGGCTTGGTCCACGGGGCCTGGCTGACCGCGCGCTCGA
>JACNJP010000146.1 GCA_014382465.1 Planctomycetota bacterium | reverse complement strand
CCGGCCCGCCCGCTCCCCCGGGCGCTCCCGGAGCGGGCGCGGCACGGGCGGCCCGGGCGCCAGCGGCGGCGGGGGCCGCCGCGCCTGCCTCGCGGCCGACACCCTGGTGCCGATCGACGGCGAGGCCGCCACCCGGGCGGCCGGGGCCTCCGCCGGCCGCCGGAGCACCGCCACGGTGTCGCGGGCCATCTACGACCGCGTCCTGGCCGACATGGACTACAGGAAGGACGGCACGGGCTGGGGCACCGGCAGCACCCAGTGGGCCTGCTCTGCCGGCTACGGCAACTGCACCGACTTCCACGCCCTGTTCATCTCGATGAGCCGCTCGCGCGAAATCCCGGCCCGCTTCACCATCGGCTTCCCGCTGCCGGCCGGCCAGGCCGAGGGCAAGCTCAACGGCTACCACTGCTGGGCCCACTACTACGACCCGGCCGCCGGTTGGACCCCGGTCGACGTCTCCGAGGCCGACAAGGACCCCTCCAAGACTGACTTCTATTACGGCACCCTGGACCCGGACCGCGTCTCCATGACCGTCGGCCGCGACCTGGTCCTCAGCCCGCCCCAGCAGGGCCCGCCCCTCAACTACTTCGTCCACGCCTACGCCGAGCGCCGAGGCGAGCCCCTCGACGTCACCACCACCGTCCGCTTCCGGGACCTCCCGCGCTGAGCCGGCCTCCGCGGCCCCCTGGGGGCGGGATCGGCGAGGAAGGCTAGAATTCACCCCCCGGACCGTCCTAGGGGACACCTTGCCTCGCGCCCGAATCTCCCACAGCGCCGAATTCTGCGCCGCCTTCCGGCTCCACAACGCCGCCTTCGACGCCGATTGGAACGAGGCCGCCTTCGGCGCCTGCCACAGCCCCAACTTCCACGGCCACAACTATCTCCTTACGGTGGAGGTGGAGGGGCCGGTGGACCCCGACCGCGGCATGGTGATGGACCTGAACCGCCTCGGTGCGCTGGTCCGGGAGGTCGTCATCGAGCGCGTGGATCACCGGAACCTCAACACCGACGTCGGCTTCCTCGACGGCGTGATCCCGACCTCCGAAAACCTGGCGAGCGCTTTCTGGCGGATCCTCGAGGCCGAGCTGCCTCCCGGCGTCCGGCTGGCGCGGCTGCGGCTCCAGGAGAGCCGCGACCACTCCGTTCTGCTCCTCGCCGACGACCTGGACGGCAGATGACCGACACCGACACCGAAACCGGCACCCGCGACACCACCGAGCTCCTGATCGAGAGCCTCCTCGAGCAGCTCGGCGAAGACCCCAAGCGCGAAGGACTGCTGCGCACCCCCAGCCGGGTGGCCCAGAGCCTGAGCTACCTCACCAGCGGCTACCAGATGGACCTCGCCGAGACCGTCAACGAGGCGATCTTCCACGAGGACGCCAAGGAGATGGTGCTGGTCCGCGACATCGAGTTCTACTCGATGTGCGAGCACCACATGCTGCCCTTCTACGGCAAGGTCCACATCGGCTACCTGCCCAACGGCCGCGTCATCGGCCTGAGCAAGCTGCCGCGGATCGTCGAGATGTTCGCCCGGCGGCTCCAGGTGCAGGAGCGCATGACGGTCCAGATCGCCGAGGCGGTGCAGGAGGTCCTCTGTCCCAGCGGCGTCGGCGTGCTGGTCGAGTCCAGCCACCTGTGCATGATGATGCGCGGGGTCGCCAAGCAGTCGAGCAAGGCAACCACCTCCTGCCTGCTGGGGGCCTTCCGCGACGATCCGCGGACCCGCGGCGAGTTCCTGAGCCTGGTGCGCGGCTAGCGGCCGCCCGGGGCCGGGCCTCAGGCCCGCGCCAGCACGTCCTGGGCGTCGATCAGGTCCCGCAGCTCGCCGACGATCTGCGGCAGCGCCTTGCCGCTGGTCGAGAGCTTGATCTCGGCCCGCTGGTACTGCGGCGAGCGCTCGGTCAGCAGCGCCATCAGCCGCTCCATGGCCTCGGGATGGCTGTTCATCGGCCGCAGGTCGCCCTGGGCGACCACCCGGTCCATGTGCTCCTCGGGCGCGGCCTGGAGCCAGACCGTCCGGCACGAGCCGAGCAGCCGCTCATAGGTGTAGGGCGAGGCCACCACCCCGCCGGGGACGGCCAGCACGCCGCTGCCGTGGCGGGTCAGCCACTCCTCCAGGCTCTCGGTCTCGAGCCGGCGGTAGCCCTCGCTGCCGTGGAGTTCGAAGATCTCGCTGACGGTCAGCCCGGCGCGCTCCTGGATGACGTCGTCCAGCTCGGAGAAGGGGATCTCGAGCGCCTTGGCCAGCTCGAAGCCCACCGTGCTCTTGCCGGCGCCGCGCAGGCCGATCATGGCGATGCGGTGGGTCGGGACGCCGCGGCCGGGCAGGTCGCACAGCTCCCGCAGCGGCAGGCACAGGGCGTCGGCCAGGGCGGCGAGCTTGCCGATCGAGGGATTGGCCCGCGCCGCCTCGATCTCGACCAGGAAGCGGCGGCTGAAGCCCGCCTTGACGGAGGTCTCCTGCAAGGAGAGGCCGCGCGCATGCCGGGTCTGCCGGACCTTGTGCGCCAGCGCCTCGAGGAGTCGGCGGGCGGGAGGGTGAGAATGGGACATTTTTGTTCCCTACCTAGGATTAAGGTAGGAAGCCCGCGGAGCGAGGTTGGAAATAAAATACCCACTATTGGCACTATGTGCGATTTATTCTTCCCTGCCCGGGGCCCCGGCTAAAATGCCGGTCCGATGAGTTCGACCGCGACGGCACCCTCTCCCGACCGGGTCGGCTTCCAGACCCACCCCAGCCGCTACCGCCACTGGAAGCTCGCCTTCGACGGCGACCTGGCCCGCCTGACCATGGCGGTGGATCCCGCAGGCGGCCTGCGCCCCGGCTACGAGCTGAAGCTCAACTCCTACGACCTCGGGGTCGACATCGAGCTCGCCGACGCCCTCCAGCGGATCCGCTTCGAGCACCCGGAGACCCGCTGCGTGGTGATCGACGGGGCCCTCGAGAAGGTCTTCTGCGCCGGCGCCAACATCTCGATGCTGCGCGGCAGCAGCCACCCGTGGAAGGTCAACTTCTGCAAGTTCACCAACGAGACCCGGCTCTACCTCGAGGACATGTCGGAGTGCTCCGGGATCAAGAGCCTGGCGGCTTGTAACGGCGCCACCGCCGGCGGCGGCTACGAGCTGGCCCTGGCCTGCGACCAGATCCTGCTGGTGGACGACTCCAACAGCTCGGTGTCGCTGCCCGAGGTGCCGCTGCTGGCGGTCCTGCCCGGGACCGGCGGCCTTACCCGCCTGGGCGGCAAGCGCATGGTTCGCCGTGACCGGGCCGACGGCCTCCCGACCCCGGTCGAGGGCATCAAAGGCCGCAAGGCCCCCGAGGGGGGGCTGGTCGAGGGCATCGCGCCGCTGGGCC
>JACNJP010000082.1 GCA_014382465.1 Planctomycetota bacterium | reverse complement strand
GCGCCCATCGTGCACGTTGGCCGCCGTGAGCCGGACGCCGACAATCCAGCCCCAGACCACGCTGACGAGCAAATGCGCCTTGAAGCCGGCGATGAGCGCCGAAGCGCTCTTGCGCCCATGCCGCATGTCCGGGTCGGTCACCGAGATGATCCGATCGTCGGCCGACCGCTCAACGATCCCGACGACCACACCCTCAGCATCCACCTCCACATCCCGCTCCACGGCTGCGCGAAGCGTCTCCACCTCCGCCGCGAGCGCCGCACAGCTACCGCCACCGGGCCCGTCGTCACCATCGACGGGCTCGTCCGGCGGTTCATCCGCCTGGCCTGGCGGCGTCTCTGATTGTGGCTGCTGCTGCTGCTGCTGCTGTCCGGGCGACTCGTTCTGGCACGAGTCGGCTGCTTCCAGAACCCGCCCGACGGCCGCGACCAGCTCGCTGAGCCCGCCGAGCTTGGCCTCCGCATCGGTCCAATCGAGAGCCAGCGCCGCTTTGGTGCTGCGGTCCAAGAAGCGCTGGACATTCAGCTCCCGGGCGACCTCGGCCACGGCGCGGCCCTGACGTTTGGCCAGCGCGCCCAGCACGCGTCGCAGGCCGGCGCCGAGAAGGTTGAACGTGTCGAGGACCTGGCCCGCGCCGTGGACCGGCACGCTGTCGACGAGGAGTGGCTCGCTCTCACCCAGGAGCCCGATCTGCTTGACGAGGTCCAAGAAGCGGCGCTCGTAGCGTTCGAGGAGGCCGCGCTCTGCGAGCATGGTGCGGTGACGGCTGAGTTTCGCGGCGCTGGGGCCCGGCTGATGGATGCCCAGGCCGAGGCAGGCTTTGACGTCGAGCCGCTGGCGAGCGGCGTCGACGGTCTGCTCGTCGGACCAGCTGTTCTTACGCTGGATCAGGATGAGCTTGGTCATGAGGACCGGGCACCAGGCGCTCGTTCCGGTGCTTTGATCGGGCGGAAAGTCCCTGCGATCAAAGAGATGTTCGCCCAAGGTCTCGAGCAGCCCGAGGAACGAGTGGGCCTCGTAAGGGTCAGGCGTGAGGGTGCGGACCGCGAAGAGCGACCCTTGGCGACTGTCGGGGAGGCGCGCCCGGGTGCGGCGGGTCGGCTCGCGGGGGTCGTCGGACTCGTCGGACGGCGTCATGAGGCGGGTCCTTCTCGAGGGTTGGCTGGCCGGTTGGCTGGAGGGCTGGCGGAGCGCTCGCGTCGGTCGGCGATGCACAGCGCGATCTGCTTGGCTCCGAACTCTCGGCGGGCGGTGAACTGGTTGTGAGCTCGGCAGTACAGGCTCATGGCGTCGGCGTCGTGGGCTCCACCGCGTCCGAAGGGCACGTGATGTTCGAGCTCGAGCCGCTGGTTCGAGCCACACCGCCGCCCGGTCTTGGGGTCGACGAAGGCGCAGCGGAGTCCGTCCCGAGCGACCACCTCGCGGCGCACGTCGGCGGGGACGTGACGGGTCCGCGCCCGGGGCTGCTTGCCTCGGGTGGAGCTCTTTCGTGGCTTGGCGCCGACGGCGAAACGCTCTTTGAGGAGGTCATCGCGGAGCCTGTCGACGGCTCGTTCGATGGTGGTGGCGAGGTCGCAGCCCGGTTCCCGGTGACCGAGCAGGGCGCGCACCTCGTCGAGCTTGGCGACCAGCGTCGCGCTGGCGGTGAACTGCACCTGGTAGCGGTCGGCGCCGAGCGGCTGGGGCTCGGTGGGCCGGGGCTTCGGCGGTTGAGGCGCCGGGCTCGCGCTCGGCTGCGGCTGCGGCTGCGGCTGAAGCTGCGGCGCGTGAGACGCCGGGCCCGCGAGCAAATCAGGCTGGGCGGAGCCGGCTGGCGAGCGGGGCGTCGGCAGCTTGCGGACGCGGTCGGGCGCGTCGGGTTTGGGGTTCCGGTCGGCGATGAGCTGCAGGATCTCGCGCTTGGTCTTGTGCACGGCCGCCGCGAGGAGCTCTGTGGGATCGTCGCCATCGAGGTGCGGCGCGAGCAGGCGAACGGCGGTCAGGTGCAGCCGCCCGTCGGCGACCATGTCGAGGATCGCCGGGACCTTGCGCGCGGCTCGCGCCGCGTGGACCCGCCCAACATGCAATTGTCGGCTTGGCTGTTGCTGAAGTGGAGATGTCCGGTGGCATAGGCGTGCATGGTCGGATAGGCCGCTGCCAGGTGGAGTTGGCGGCGCTCGACTTCGGCGAAGTGGACGAGCAGCTCGACCGTGACGCCACGGCCACGTACGACGAGCTGTTCGAGGCTCTCGAGGAGCTGGGCGTCGGGGACAGCGGCGATTCGTGATCTCATGAGCGCGACCTTCTTGAAGGGTATGCCCATGATATCACGCTAGTTTTCTCACTCCGACATGCGCTCTGAGAGCGCCTGTGACGCATCCTGGCAGGACTTTCCAGGGCTCGTGGTGCCTCGCCTCGGATCCTTGCGATCCACGGACTCTCCGCGGCCATCGCGGAGGTTCTGAGGCCGGGTTGGCCCCAAAAGGCCGGGCCGGCAAAAACGCCGTCAAGCGCTATTTCATGTTTCTTTCCAGCAATTTGCGTCCCACGCAGGCCGCCAGCGTCGTCGCGACGAGACTCGTGGTGATGCGTGCAGGCGCTGTGGAGATGCCGGCTCTGGCGCCGCCTGTGGACAGCTCGTGGACGGCCTCGGCCTGTCGCCTGCCTTCGTCGGCTGGCCTGCGCCCGCCCACGACCTGCCCACAGCCGCCTTGGACAACGCTGGCCGTTCCGCCCTTCGGGCGCTGCGGCCGGCGTTCCCCACAGATCCTTGGAAAACCCTGCGGGTTTCCCACATCCCCACAGCGCCGACGGCTGCTATGCCCCTGGATTGTTTGGGCCTTCGGCCGTCCGGACGGGCGGGCCCCCTGCTTCACATTCCGGAACGCTCGATCTCAAACGACGGACGGACGCGCTCGCGTCCTTTGCCGCAGGCGGCCCTAGCCTCCCTCCGCTCCGCCGCTGCCCGCCGCCGACGCGCCCGCCGGCCGCGCCGCGCGACTCGTTCCAGAACGAGTCAGCGCGGACCCGGCCCTGCCTGCCTGACAACGCGCCCGGCCCGACCGCATGCCGGGACCCGGCAAGATTCGTGCCGGGCACCGCAGCATACCTCTAGAGGCAATGCCAGTCACTTAAGGGTTTCCCCCATGATTCCAGGACCATGCAGGCCCCGACGAGGACCGTCTCTCCCACGTCTCGAAAGCCTGAAACCGGCGGAGCCTGTCGTGGCGGCCTCCGCCGGGCCCAGGCCGGCGGCATCCGAGGACGTGCCGCTGCAGAGAAGTCCGAGTCATTTCGATCCCTTACGGCCTAAGTGATCGGCATTGCCTCTAGAGGCAATGCCAGTCACTTAAGGGTTTCCCCCATGATTCCAGGACCATG
>JACNJP010000198.1 GCA_014382465.1 Planctomycetota bacterium | reverse complement strand
GCGCACCAGCGACTCGTGCATCATGGTCTGCCACGAGCCGTAGGCCTGGCGCCGCATCGCCTGCTCGACCAGCGGGTAGAGCCGCTCGCCCGCCGCGCGCAGCTCGGCCTCGTGGGCGTAAACGTGATGGTTGACGAAGCTGTGGTTGAATTCGTGGACCAGGGTGCCGACCAGGCTCTCGTCGAACAGCGGATCGCCCTCCTCGTCCAGCAGCCAGGTGCCGAGCACCGCGTAGAGCTGCTCGGCGCCGTCCGCGCCGCGGAATTTCGGCCCGTAGTTGCTGGGGCCGTTGCCGAGGCCGATCAGGACGTGGAAGCTGGCCTCGGGCGCGGCGCCGAAGAAGCCTTCGAACCAGTCCAGCTCGACCTCCTCCTCGATCAGCCGCCGCATGCGCCACTCGGCCAGCGCGTAGAGCTCGGCCTTGCCGGCCAGGAAGGCCTCGAAGCCGGTGTCCTCGACGAAGCTCCGCAGCAGCCCGAGGAAGGCCCGGGCCTCCTCCGGCCTCCAGCGGCTCTCCAGCAGCGAGTCCTCGAAGCGCAGCCGCGGCCGCAGCAAGGGCACGCCGTCGAGGTGGACCGCCAGGCTCATGACGGCGTCGTACGAGACCCCGCGCGTGGCCCTCAGCCGACGGGCCTCGACCACCGCTGGATGGTCGCGGAAGCCGCCGAAGTGCCGCTCGATGGCGGCGGCGTAGCGGCGGAATTCCTGCCGCTGGTACTCCGGGTTCCCGGCCAGCCGGAACACGATGCTGAGCAGCTCGACCCGCGGGTCGACCGCCACCTGAATCGCCGGCGGGGCGGCTTCGGCGGCGGGCTCCTGGGCCGGCTGGCCTGGACAGAGGGCGGCGAGCAACAGGGCGGAGAGGAGAGCCACCCGCCCATCCTGCCACCGCCCCGGCCCCGCGGGGCTGGCCTCACGCCACCGGCGAGCCTAGCTTTTCATGAACCACTCTCTGGGACCGCCCCCACCTCCCATACACCACCCATGAACCGTCTCCTCCGACTCTCCCCCCTGCTCGCCGGGCTCGCCCTCGTGGTCCTTCCCAGCTGCGCGCTGGTCACCCTGCCCTACATCTACGCCGGCACCGGCATCTCCAGGACCAACAGCTCCACCGGCGACAGCCCCAAATTCCAGGGCTCGGTCGACGAGCAGTCGGCGATCCTCAACGTCGGCGCCGGCGCCTCGCTGGGCGAGAACTTCGGCCTCGAGGCGGGCGTCGCCGACCTCGGCAGCCACTCCTGGAACGGCCGCTGGAACGGCGCGCCGAACAGCGGTCATGTCAGCACCAGCTCCACCCACGTGTCCCTGCTCGGCATGGTGCCGCTGAGTGAGATGTTCTCGGTCGTCGGCCGCCTGGGCATGCTGTTCTACCAGTCCGACTACTACGAGAACGCCGCCGGCTTCCGCATCGAGCAGAACAAGGACGGCAACTCGCCGATGTACGGACTGGGGGTCCAGGCGGCGGTGATCGACCAGGTGGCGATCCGGCTCGAGTGGACCCGGGTGCCGGACATCTGGGACGACTCCGTCGACCTGATCCAGCTCCAGGCGCTCTACACCTTCTGAGCCCGACGCGGCGCCCCCGGCGGGCGCTCCACCGGACCGCGCCCGGCCCTGCCGGGGCGGTCCGCCGGTTTACACTGCCGGGCTTCCATGGCCCTCCTCACCCTCTCCGGGGTCACCAAGACCTACGACCCCAAGCGCCCGCTGCTCACCGAGGTGTCGCTGGTCGTGGGCGAGCAGGACCGCATCGGCCTGATCGGCGCCAACGGCAGCGGCAAGTCGACCCTGCTGAAGCTCATGGCCGAGGTCGAGGCGCCCGACGAGGGCACGCGGGTGCAGCGCCGCGACCTCCAGGTCGGCTACCTTGAGCAGGAGCCGTCCTTCCCGGAGCGGTCCAGCATCCGCGAGATCGTCCGCGCCGGCCTCGAGGGCCGCGAGGCCCTCCTCGCCGAGCTCGACCGGCTCTACCAGGAGCTGGCCCATCCGGAGCTCGCCCCGGACCGGCTGGAGACCCTCAGCCACCGCCAGGAGCACCTCCAGCACTGCCTCGACGCCCTCGGCGGCCACGACGTCGAATTCCGCGTCGCCGCCGCCATCGACGGCGTCGGCCTGCCCGACGGCGACGCCCTGTGCGGCTCGCTCTCCGGCGGCGAGGCGCGGAGGGTGGCGCTGGCGAGGCTGCTGGTCAGCGGCCCCGACCTGCTGCTGCTCGACGAGCCGACCAACCACCTCGACGCCTTCGTCGTCGCCTGGCTGGAGCAGCAGCTCGCGGCGCTCAAGGTGCCGCTGGTGCTGGTGACCCACGACCGCTTCCTGCTCGACCGGGTCGTCACGCGCATCCTCGAGGTCGACCGCGGCAGGGTTTACGGCTATGAAGGCGGCTACGGCCGCTACCTGGAGCAGCGCGCGGCGCGGCTCGAGAGCGAGGCCAAGGGCGAGCGCAGCCGCCTCAACCTGCTGCGGCGCGAGACCGCCTGGATGCGCTCCGGCCCGCCGGCGCGCTCGACCAAGGCCAAGGCGCGCATCCAGCGCTACCACGAGCTGGCCGACTCGGCGCCGGCGCTGGACCCCAACGACCTCGAGCTGGCCTTCCCCAGGGGGCCGCGGCTGGGCGCCAAGGTGGTCGAGTTGCGCGGCGTGTCGCACGCCTACGGCGAGCGCGTGGTGCTGCCGAAGCTCGACCTGCGGCTGGAGCAGGGCATGCGCCTGGGCGTGGTCGGCCCCAACGGCGCCGGCAAGACCACCCTGCTGCGGATCCTGCTCCAGCGGCTGGCCCCGACCGCCGGCGAGGTGGTGGTCGGCGAGACCGTCAAGGTGGCGACCATCGACCAGCGCCGCGAGGACCTCGACCCGGCCAACACCGTGCTCCAGGAGGTCGCCGGCAAGAATGACCACGTGGTCATCGGCGGCCGCGCGATCCACATCATCGGCTTCCTCGACCGCTTCCTGTTCCCGGGCAACCAGAAGGAAGTGGCGGTCGGATCGCTGTCGGGCGGCGAGCGCGGCCGCGTGCTGCTGGCCAAGCTGATGCTGACCGGCGCCAACGTCCTGGTGCTCGACGAGCCGACCAACGACCTCGACCTCGGCACGCTGCGCGCGCTCGAGGAGGCGCTGATCGCCTTCGAGGGCGCGGTGGTGGTGGTCAGCCACGACCGCTGGTTCCTGGACCGGGTGGCGACCCACGTTTTGCACCTCGACGGCCAGGGCGGCGCCTTCCTGCACACCGGCGACCTGAGCTCGCTGATGGAGCGGGCGGCAACCCAGCGGGAGGCGCCGCCGCCGGCCGAGGCGCCGCCGAAGAAGAAGGCCGCTCCCGCCGACCGGCCCCCCGGGCGGCTCAGCTTCAAGGAGCGCCAGGAGCTCGAGCGGGTGGTGGAGCGGATCGGCGCCGGCGAGGAGGCGCTCCGGGACCTCGACGCGACCCTCGCCGACCCCGCTACCTACCAGTCCGGCCACCAGAGGATCGGGGAGCTGCAGGCGGAGCGGGACGAGCTGCAGAAGGCCCTCGAGGCGGACCTGAGGCGATGGGAGGAGCTGGCCGGCCGCGAGGCTTGAGGGCTTCTCCCGCCGGCTTGCGCTAGGACGGGAAAGCCCGGCTCCGGCTCCCCCGATCCTCGGAGGACCGCTCCGCGCCACCACCGTCCATGAGATTCGAACCCCTCCTCCTGCTCGCCGTCCTCGCCGCCCCGCTGGCGGCCCAGACCACCCTCCTGGCCGAGGACTTCTCCTCCCTGCAAGTGCCGCCGGCCGGCTGGACCGAGGAGAACAACGGCAATTCGGTCGGCTGGGAGCTCGAGCCCGCCGGCTCCGGGGTCCTCTGGACCAGCGACCACGCCTTCCACGACGACTTCTTCGGCTGGAACGACAACGCCTTGGTGACGCCGGCGCTGGACTTCAGCGCGGTCTCGGCGGTGTCCGCCTCCTGCCAGCAGGGGGTCACCTACGCCTCCTGGCGGGACCACCATTACGTCGACGTTTCGCTCGACGGCGGGAACACCTTCATCCACGTCGCCGACGACCTCGCCCTCGACGGCATCTCGACCCTGGTCACCGACCTGTCTGCTTACGCCGGAATCAACGGAGTGAAGGTCGCCTGGCGCTACACCGGCGACTACGCCTCGGAGTGGGAGCTCGACGACATCCTGATCAGCTCGACCGGACCGACCGGCCCCTTCCTGTCGGTGACCAACCTCGTCGCCGGCTACGTCGCCACCATCCGGGTCCAGTTCGCCACCCCCGGCGGACTGGTGCGCAGCGGCTACTCCCTGGCCGGCGGCGGCCCGGTCTCGACCCCGGCCGGGGCGCTGCTCCTGAGCCCGCCTTACTTCGAGCTGCCTGTGCTGGTTGCGGACGCCTCCGGCAGCACCGGCATGACCGCGCCGGTCCCGCCGGCGGCGGCCGGCGCCCAGGTGTGGCTGCACGCCTTCGACCTCGGCAGCGCGACCTTCTCGAACGGGGTGGCGGCGACGATCCAGTGAGCCCGCCGCGGCCCGCCCCTCAGGCGCCCAGCGCCGCGTCCAGCCGCAGCCGCCCGTCGGCGGTCCGCGGCGGACACCAGTAGCAGCTCCCGGTGAGCGGCCGGGTGAACTGGAACAGGGCGTCGACCACCCCGTCCTCGAGCCCGACCATGCGCCGGGCGATGGCCTCGAAGGGCTCCAGGCTGGCGGCGAAGGCCACGAAGACCAGCCCCTCGCCGCTGGGATCGGCCCACGGCATCGAGCGCCGCAGCAGCCAGGCCTCGGGCTCGAAGCTCTCCTGGGCGGTGCGCTTGACGTGCGCCGAGGCCGGCGCCTGCTCGAACTCGCTGTTGTCGCTCAGGCGCCGGCCGAAGACATCGTCCTGCTGGGCCTGGGGCTGGCAATGGAGGCTGTTCAGGTCGTGGAACCAGGTCTGGGTGGCGAGGAAGCTGGAGCCGTCGAGGGCCTCGCCGGCGCCGGACACCAGGGCGACCGCTGCCGCCCGCTCCCCGACCGGGTTCTCGGTGCCGTCGACGTAGCCGCTCAGGTCGCGGCCCTCGCGGTGGACGAAGGCGTCGCTGACCTCGACCAGCTCGAAGCAGCCGGCGAGCTCCTCGGCCAGGGCGTAGGTGGCGTGCACCAAGTCGCCGCGGTCCTTGCCACGCAGCCAGCACCAGAGCCCGGCGGGCGTCGACGGCATCTCGACCCCCGGCCCCACCAGGTGCGGCATCGGCCGCAGCCCGGGGATCTCGCCGCCGAGCAGCGCCACCACCGGCGGCCCGACGCCGACCACCAGGCCCTCATCGATCGGCAGCGCCGACAGCTCCTCGCGGACCAGCCCGGCGGTGGCCTCGGCCGAGAGCTGGAAGTGGAGGAAACGCGCCTGCGGCGGCAGCTCCGCCAGGATCCCCGGTTGGTGGGCGTGGCTCATGGTCGCCGCACATGCTACCGCCCGTCATCGGGCGGGAGGCGGGAGGCGACGAGTCTGATCCTAGACCGACTCCGGCACCGCGAAGCCGGCCCGCGCCGGCCGCGTCAGCAGGGGGTTGGCGGCGCCGGCGGCCTCGCCGGTGAAGCGCTCGGCGGCGCCGTCGAAACGCAGGGCCGGGCCGCGCTGGATACGGCAGGCCTGGGCGTCGATGCCGTTGCCGCCCAGGTGCTCGCAGAGGCCGGCGAAGCTCCGGTTGGCGGCCTCCGAGGCGCCGAACGGCGCGGCGTCGGCCAGCAGCGGCTGCGCCTGCCCGAGCCGGTAGGAGATGTTGCCGAGGTGGCCCATCGCCGCCGACAGGTGGCCTTCGCGGATCGGCGCGTTCAGCAGCGAGGGGTCGTCGGCCTTCACCGCGTCGAGGAAGTTCTGGTAGTGGTCGGCCTCGCCCTTGAACTCGCGGATCAGCTTGCCGTCGACGTCGTAGGCCTGGACCTTCTCGTAGCTGGCGCTGACCAGGTAGCCGCCCTCGCCGATGAAGACGACGCCGACGCTCGCGCCGCGGAAGGCCTTGGTCTCGAGCCCGCGGACCTCGAAGACCACCTGCTCGGCGCCGTAGTCGAGCAGCGCGATCTGGGTGTTCGGGGTGTTGCCGTCGTCGTCGTAGCCGAGCCGGCCGCCGAGGCTGACGACCCGCTCCGGGTGGCGGTCGAGCTGCAGGCCCCAGCGGGCGATGTCCATCTGGTGCACGCCCTGGTTGCCGATGTCGCCGTTGCCGGTGTTGAAGTCCCAGTGCCAGTCGTAGTGCAGGTTGGCCCGCATCAAGGGCTGGAGCGCCGCCGGGCCGGTCCATAGGTCGTAGTCGAGGGTCGCGGGCGGCTCCTGCGGCCCGGCGACCTTGCCGATGCTCTCGCGCCGCTTGTAGCACAGGCCGTAGGCCAGCTCGACCTCGCCGAGCCCGCCTTCGTGCAGCCAATGCATGGCCTCGCGGGTGGCCGGCTGGCTGCGGGCCTGGGTGCCGACCTGGACGATCTTGCGGTACTTGGCGGCCGCCTCGACCAGCCTGCGGCCCTCGGAGACGTTGTGGCTGACCGGCTTCTCGACGTAGACGTGCTTGCCCGCCTGCAGCGCCCAGATCGCCGCCAGCGAGTGCCAGTGGTTGGGCGTGGCGATGGTGACGACGTCGATCGAGTCGTCCTCCAGCATCCGCCGCAAGTCGCGGAAGTACTCGGCGTCGGGTACCGACTTCATGGCCGGGCCGATCACGCCCTCGTCGCAGTCGCAGAGGGCCACCACCTCGGAGTCGGGCGACTTCTTGAAGCCGCCGATGTGGGCCCGTCCGCGGCCGCGGACGCCGATCACGCCGACCCGCAGGAGGTCGTTCGGACCCGCCTTGGGGCGGCCGAGCACGCGGGAGTAGGCCGGGGTCAGCGGCGCGGCGGCCGCCATGGCGGCGGCCAGCAGGCTCTGGCCGAGGAAGGAGCGTCGTGAGGTCTGGGTCATGGCGAGCCGGTCAGTCTATTCCTTCGGGCCGGAGCGGAGGACCCGCAGGCCGAGGTGGTCGCCCTCGGGCACCCACCACACGCCGGGCGGGAAGTTGGGGTCCTCGAGGTTCCAGTCGTCGTCGAAGCCGAGGCGGGCGTCCGGGCCGATGGTCTCGGCCGGGTCCTTCCACGAGCCGCCGCGCAGCACGGCGCGCTCGGGCTCGGCGGCCGACCACGGGCCGGCGCAGTATTCCCAGAGGTTGCCGAGCATGTCGTGCAGGCCGCGGGCGTTGGGGGCCTTCTGCCCCACCTCCTGGGTCATCTGGCCGCTGTTGTCGGCGAACCAGGCCCGCGCGGCCAGCGGACCGGCGCCGCCGTCTCCGCAGGCCAAGGCCCACTCCTCCTCGGTCGGCAGCCGGTACTCGCGGCCGGTGTTGAGCGACAGCCACTGGCAGTACTTCTGGGCCGAGTTCCAGCTCATGCCGACGGCCGGGCGCCGGCCGGCGCCCCAGTCGTGGTCGTAGGGCGCCCAGTCGAGCGGCTTCGAGGGCTTGCTGACGGCGTCCGCGTCCGGCGCGACCGCGCCGGTGGCCTCGAAGTCGCAGTAGAGCAGGAACTCGTCCCAGGTGACCTCGGTGCGGCCGATCCAGAAGTTCCCCTCGGGCACCCACACCAGGTCGAAGCCGACCTCGGCGCCGCGGATGGTCTCGGTGTAGTCCTGCACCAGGGCAGGCAACGCGGGCGGCTCCTCAGCCGCCGGCGGCGCGCCGCAAGCGCCGGCCACGGAGGTCGGCAGGAGCAGGAAGAGGGATCGCGTGAGGCCGGCTCGCATGGGGGATCTCCGGCCCATTTCTATGGCCGCCAGGCGCCCGGCGCCAGGGCGGAGGCGGTGGTTCGCGGCGAGTGCCCGGTTCCATCCAAGGAGGGCCCGGATTCGTCAAGGAATCGAGCTCAGAGGGTCAGTAGGAAGGCCCGCGGCTCGCTCACCAGGACGATGCTCCCCGGAGCGGACAGGACCACGAAGGCGTGGTCGACGGTCAACCCAGCGAGCGCCGGGTTGCTCCCGGCCGGGACGGTGAGGGCGGCGGCCGCCTTGCCGTCTGCTCCCAGCCGGCCGCGGAAGCCGGAGAAGATCCCGAGGGTGGACCGGTTGAGGGTCATCTGGAAGTAGGCGCCGTCGTTGAGCGGCAGGTGGATGCCGTAGCCGAACTGCCCCGGGCTGGTGCCGGTTGTGGAGCCGAGCAGCGCGTAGTTGCGGCCGCGGTGGGTGGCGCCGGCGTCGAGGGCGAAGTGGGCCGCGCCGCCGGCCGACAGCGAGAGCGAGGCCACGTCGACGCCGAGGTAGCTCACGCCAAGCTGGCCGTCGGCGCCGATGTTCTGGCCGTAGACGTCGTCGTCGCCGTTGCGCCCGTCCTCCCAGAAGAGGACGGTCGCGCCGCTGGCCGCAGGCGCCAGGGCGTGGCGCACCGACTTCTGGCTCGGCCGGGTGCAGAGGTCGCGGGCGCCGCCCCACGGCGAAACCCCGCTGGCGTCGAGGCGGAAGGCCAGAAGCTGGTCCTGGCCGAAGCTCGAGGTCGGCGCCCAGGTGACGAAGGCCATCGCGCCGTCGCCGGCCGGCACCGTGCTCGGCGGATAGACCGGCGAGGTGCTGACGGTCATCAGCGAGAGGCCGCCGCCGCCCCACTGCCGCGCCCCGGCGGCGTCGATCCGCTGGGCTGAGAGGCCGCTCAGGTTCTGCGAGGAGTCCTTCTCGTTCCAGAACACGATGGTGTCGCCGCTGGAGGGGACGAAGGAGGCCTTCGGCGACAGGTGGTTCATGCCGCCGGCGGTCGAGACCGGCACGCCGTTGTGGGCGAAGGCCTCGGTCCCGGAGGCGTCCAGGCGCTGGACGTAGCCATCGAACAGGTTGGTGGCCGGGTTGCTGGCGTGCCAGCACAACACGGCGCCGCCGGCGCCGTCGGCGAGCAGCTGCGGCGCATAGGCGATTGGCAGGTTGTGGGCGTCGAAGACCTCGGCCGGGCCGGGCCATCGCGGCGCGCCGGCGGCGTCGAAGCGCTGGGCGCGCAGGTGCTTCACCGAGGTGAAGAAGCTGATGTCGCGCACCCAGGAGACGATCACGTCGCCGCCGGCTGCCGGCACGACCTCGGCGAAGCCCGGCGAGCGGCCGGTCTCGGAGGCCACCGTGACGCCGCCCGCGGCGAGCAGCGTGTTCCCGGCGGCGTCGAAGCGCTGCATCCGCACCGCGGCCGGGCTGCCGAGGTAGCTCCACACCACCACGACGTCGCCGTTGCTGGCCAGGGCCAGCCGCGGGTCGGCCTCGAAGTCCGCGTTGGCCGAGACCACGACGCCGTCCGGCCCCCACGAGAAGGCACCGGCCGAGCTGATCCGGTAGGCGTAGACGTCGAGGTCGCCGCCGGCGCGGGTGTCAGTGAAGGCCAGCACCGCCTGGTCGCCGCCGGCGTTGATCAAGTCCCAGTTCACCAGCGAGGAGCTCTGCGGATGGCTGCTGACCAGCATGCCGCCGGGCGCGAAGACCGCCTGGCCCTTCGAGTCGAAGCGCTGGAGGTAGACGTCGTAGTTGCCGGAGGCGTTGTCGAACCACGCCACCCAGCAGCCGCCGTCGGAGGTCGCCGCGGCCTTCGGCAGCGCCTGGTCGCCGGGGCGCGCCACCACGGCCTGGTTCAGATAGGGGTCGCTGCTCCACTGCGCCGGCAGGAGGGGGGCGAGCAGGGCGGCGGCGAGCAGGCAGGGGCGGAGCGGTTGCGACAGCATGGAGGGACCTCCGAGGGGAGTAGGCTCCCCCGCGATCCCGTCACGATATCACCTGTCTCCAGGCCCGCCTTGGGATGTTGCTCCTCCCTCCACGTAGGAGATTGCGGCGCCGGGCCGCCCGCTCGCCCCGGCGCGGGACCTAAGCTCGGGTCCGCCGATGCGACGCAACCCGTCCCCAGCTCCCACCCGCCGCCGCTTCCTCCAGGCCTGCGCAGCGCTGCCGTTGGTCACCGTGCGCGGACCTCGCTGGCCGGGGGCAGCCGACGGCATTGAGCTCATCGAGGCCTTCGCCCTGCGCTACCCGATGACCGGGCACTTCAAGTTCTTCACCGGGCCGCACGGCGCCAAGGGCCGCGCCTCGGTGCTGGTGAAGATCACCACCGCCGACGGCCTGGTCGGCTGGGGCCAGAGCGTGCCGATCGCGCGCTGGAGCTACGAGACCCTCGAGACGGTGGCGACGGTGCTGCGGGAATATTTCGGCCCGGCGCTGCTCGGCCACGACCCCGCCGACCTGGAGGGCGCCCACCGCACCATGGGGGCGACCGTCGCGGACGGCTTCTCCTCCGGCATGCCGATCGCGCGCGCCGGCATCGATCTGGCGCTGCACGACCTCATCGGCAAGCGCGCCGGAAAATCGGTGGCGGAGCTGTGGGGCCGGAAGGCGACGGACCCGCTGCGGCTGAGTTGGACCGTCAACCCGCGCACGCTGGACGAGACCGAAGCGCTGGTGGCCGAAGGCCGCCGTCGCGGCTACCGCGACTTCAACATCAAGGTGGCGCCGGACCCGGACTTCGACCTGGAGCTGGCGCGGCAGGTGCGGGCGCTGGCGCCGCAGGCCTTCTTGTGGGCGGACGCCAACGGCGGTTACGCCCCGGAGACCGCGCTCGAGGTCGCGCCGAAGCTGGCCGAAGCCGGCGTCGACGTCTTCGAGGCGCCGATCAAGCCCAATCAGATCGCCGGCTACCAGGCGCTGAAGCGGCAGGGCGCGCTGCCGATCCTGATGGACGAAGGGGTGGTGTCGCCGGTCGAGCTGCGCGAGTTCATCCGCCTCGGCATGCTCGACGGCGTGGCGATGAAGCCGGCGCGCTGCGGCGGCCTGCTGTCGGCCCGGCGCCAGATCGAGCTGCTCGAGCGCGAGGGGCTGATGTGGCTCGGCAGCGGCCTCACCGACCCCGATGTGTCGCTGGCGGCGACCTTGCTGCTCTACGGCGCCTTCGGGCTGCAGAAGCCGGCGGCGCTCAACGGGCCGCAGTTCCTCACCGAGAGCCTGTTGAAGCAGCCGCTCGAGGTGGTCGACGGCGCCTTGACGCCGCCGGCCGGCCCAGGGCTGGGAGTGGAGGTCGACGAGGACAAGCTGGCCGAGTTGGTCGCGGCCAGCCGAGGCGGCGTCTCTTCGGCGCCAGGAGGGGCCGCCGGCGCGGTCGCGGCCGGGGCCTTCGCCGGCGACTTGAGCTGGGATGAGTCCGCAGCCGGCTCGACCGCCCTGCGCGCCGACGGCCAGGACCTGTGGCGCTTCCACCACGACCCCGGCCTGCCCTTCAGCTACTTCCACCCGCTGGCGCTGCCGGGCACGCCGTCGCTGACGGTCGACGCGCCCGCCGACCACGTCCACCACCACGGTCTGTGGTTCTCGTGGAAGTACATCAACGGCGTCAACTACTGGGAGAACGCACCGGGCCGCGACCGGCCGGCAGGGCGCAGCTCGATCGAGGAGCTGAAGGAGACGCTGCGGCCGGACCACTCGGCCGGGATCGGCATGCGGCTGCTCTACCTCTCCCCCGACGGCGAGCGGATGCTGGCCGAGACCCGCGAGCTCGAGATCAGCGCCCCGGCCGCCGACGGCGGCTACGCCATCGACTGGACCAGCCGCTTCACCGCCCTGGCGGAGACCGTGCTGCTCGACCGCACGCCGCTGCCGGGCGAGCCGAACGGCCAGGCCTGGGGCGGCTACGCCGGCCTCTCGGTGCGGCTGGCTCAGCTCGAGGAGCGCGCCGCCGCGACCGCCGAGGGCCCGGTGGAGTTCAACCCGCAGGAGCGCTTCCGCGGCCGCTCGCGCGCCTTCGACTACCACGGCAGGATCGGCGGCGCCGAGGTCGGGATCTCGGTCCTCGACCACCCGGAGAACCTCCACGCCCCGAGCCCCTGGTACGCGATCCGCAGCGCCGACATGAGCTTCTTCACTCCCGCGGTGATCTGCTACGAGCCGCACCCAATGCGCCGCGGCGACGGCTTCACGCTCCGCTACCGTGTGCTCGTCCATCCTGGGCGCTGGGACCCCGCGCGCCTGAATCAAGCAATCGACAAGCGATGACGACTCCCCCCATCTCCCGTCGCACCGCCCTCAAGATCGGCGGCGCCTTCACCGCCCCGCTGGTCCTGCCGCGCGGCCTGCGCGCCTTCGCCAGCGGCAACGACGCCATCCGCATCGGCGCCATCGGCTGCGGCCGCATGGGCCGCGGCGACCTGTTCAGCCTGCTCGACCGCGGCCTCGACCCGGCGCTGAACGCTCGCGTCGTGGCCGTCTGCGACCCCGACCTGCAGCGCGCCGAGCACGCCAAGCGGGACGTCGAGAAGCGCTACGCCGACAAGCTTCCGGCCGGCGAGCCGGCGCCCGAGGTCAGCGTCTACGCTGACTTCCGCGAGCTGCTGGCGCGCGACGACATCGACGCGGTGACCGTGTCCACGCCCGACTTCTGGCACGCCGGCCACGGCGTCGCCGCCGCCAAGGCCAAGAAGGACATCTACATCCAGAAGCCGATGACCCTGACCATCGGCGAGGGCCAGGCGCTGGTGAAGGCGGTGCGCGAGAACGGCGTCATCCTCCAGGTCGGCTCGCAGCAGCGCTCGGAGCAGAACTTCCGCCACGCCTGCGAGCTGGTCCGCAACGGCCGCCTCGGCAAGCTGCAGCGGGTCGAGGTGTGGCTGCCGCCGGACAGCGGCCGCGCCGAGCCGACCCCGACCCCGAAGCCGGCGCGCTTCGACTACGAGCTGTGGATGGGCCCGACCGCCGAGCGCCCCTACCACGAGCTCGGCGTCCACCCGCAGCAGGGCTACGGGCGGCCCGGCTGGCTGCAGCGCGAGGGCTACACCCGCGGCATGATCTGCGGCTGGGGCGCGCACATGAACGACATCGCCCAGTGGGGCCACGGCGGCGACATGGACTCGGGCATCACCGAGATCGAGGCCCAGGCCTTCTTCCCCGAGCGCGGCCTGTTCGACGTCCACACCTTCTACTACGCCAGCGGCAAGTGGGCCGACGGCGTGCCGCTGATCCAGCGCACCGACCCGCAGGCCGGCGTCACCTTCACCGGCAGCGACGGCTGGCTGTTCGTCAAGCGCGGCGGCATCTCGGCCGGACCGGGCTCGATCCTGAAGGAAGTGGTCGGCGACGGCGAGGAGAAGCTCTACGTCAGCGGCGACCACTACCGCAACTTCCTCGAGTGCGTGCGCAGCCGCCGGGAGCCGATCTGCCCGGTCGAGGTCGGCCACCGCTCCAACACCGTGTGCGTCATCACCCACATCGCCATGCTGCTCGGACGCAAGCTGAAGTGGGATCCGGCCACCGAGACCTTCCCCGGCGACGGCGAGGCCAACGCCCTGCTCGACTTCGAGCGGCGCCCGGGCTGGGAGCTGTGAGCCGCGGTTCCTCCAGGCCCTGGTCGACGATCCTGGCGCTGGGCTGCGTCTGGGCGGCCGCCGGGGGCTGCAGCAGCCCGCCGACGGCGGAGGTCCACGTCACCGCGGTGCGGGACGACGCCGCCGGCACGCTGTCCTTCGCCGTCGACGGCCGCCAGGCGCTGGTCTACCAGTACGGCGAGGCCTGGGCCATCCCCCACATTTGGCCGCTCCGCAGCCCCTCGGGGCGGTCCTTGCTGGTGCAGCGGACCGAGCCCTTCCCCCACCATCGTTCGCTGTGGGTCGTCGACCGGGTCCAGCTCGAGGGCGGCCCGGACACCGACTTCTACCACGAGTGGAAGAACCTGCGGGACCCTGAGGAACCCGGGCTCGGCCACCACAGCTTCATCCGCCACGACGGCTTCCGCGAGCTGCGGTCCGGCGAGCGCAGCGCCGCCGCCACCGCCGACCTGACCTGGATCGCCCAGGGCGAGCCGGTCCTCGGCCAGTCGCTGCGCTTCGAGCTCGAGGACCTCGGCGACGGCGAGTTCCTGCTCCACCTGGACTGGGAGCTGCGGGCCGACTACGGCGAGGTCCGCTTCCTGAGCGACTGGGTCCACTACGGCTGGCCCTACCTGCGCATGGACCCGGACTTCAGCGGCGAGCACGGCGGCACCATCCGCGACGACCAGGGCCGCAGAGGCCAGGAGGCCACCAACGAGCGCTACGCCCGCTGGATCGACTACTCGAACCAGGTCGACGGCGTCCGGGAAGGCGTGGCGGTGTTCCTGCCCGACGACGGCCAGCCGCGCAAGTGGCTGACGCGGGAGTACGGCACCTTCGGGCCGCGGCGGCCGGACGACTGGAGCGGCACCCGGTTCCGGCTGGGCCGCGGCGAGCGGATCGGCGGCCGGGTGGCGGTCCTGGTCCACCGGGGCGGCGTCGACGGCGGACAGGTCGCCGCGCGCTACCAGGCCTTCGTCGCGAGCCAGGAATGAGGGGTTCCGTCGGGATCAGCGGTTCCTGCGGAGCCGCGACGGCTCGCTCAGCCAGGCGGACGCCGAAGCCCTCGCCCTGGAGTCCATGGCGGCCTGGGCGGCCTGGGCGGCCTGGCGCGATCATCCACGGGTTCGAGCCGTGAACGGATGATTCCATGGACAATTCGGCAAACGAGAACCAGGCATGATGCCGACGCATCATGCCTGGTTTCCATTTGAGGTATAGGATCGAACCTGATGGCCGAAACATGAATTCGAAGCCATCTCCCCGATTCCCCCCCGAATAGGCACCCCTGATGGGCCACAACGCGCCCTATCGCTTGATCTGTCGCAAGGAGCGCCGCGCATCGCGCGACGCCGCCTTCCCGCACCTGGTCCGGATCGGCCCGGCCAGCGTCGGCGGACCGACCCCGGTGGTCATCGCCGGCCCGTGCGCCGTCGAGAGCCGCGAGCAGACCCTGGCGGTGGCGCGGGCGGTGAAGGCCGCCGGCGCCGTGCTGCTGCGCGGCGGCGCGTTCAAGCCCCGCACCAGCCCGCACGACTTCCAGGGACTCGGCGTGCCCGGCCTCGAGATCCTGGCCGAGGCCCGCGCCGAGACCGGCCTCGGGGTGGTCACCGAGGTCATGGACCCGCGCCTGGTCGAGCAGGTCGGGCGCTACGCCGACTGCCTCCAGATCGGCGCCCGCAACATGCAGAACTTCGCCCTGCTGCGCGAGGTCGGCCGGTTCGGCAAGCCGGTGCTGCTCAAGCGCCACTGGGGCGCGACCCTCGACGAATGGCTCGGCGCCGCCGAGTACGTCGCCGCCGAGGGCAACCTCCAGATCGTGCTGTGCGAGCGCGGCATCCGCACCTTCACCCAGGGCGGCTACAACCGCTTCACGCTCGACCTGAACGTCGTGCCGGCGGTGCGACGGGCGACCTTCCTGCCGGTGATCGTCGACCCCAGCCACGCCACCGGCGACACCGAGATGGTGCCCTCCGCCGCCCGCGCGGGCATCGCCGCCGGCGCCCACGGCCTCATCATCGAGGTGATCGGGCCCGAGGCCGACCCCGACAAGGCGCTGTGCGACGGCTACCAGGCCATCACCCCCGCGGTCCTGGCGGAGATCGTGCGCGACATCCGGCCCCGCGAGGAGCAGGAGCGGTCGTCCCGGCCGTTCCCCAGGAGGGCGTGAGCTCCGGTCCTCGGATCCTCCACGCCGGCCTCGCGGCGGCGGCGGCCTTCGGCGCGCTGGCCGGCTGCGGGCCGCCCGATCAACCTGGAGAGATCGTCGCCGCGGCGAGCGTGACTCCCACCATCCCCCCGTTCGACCCGGACGGCGATCTCTTCGTTGACCGCACCGCCGCCGCCGGCATCGACTTCGTCCACCACCTCGGCGACGGCCGCATGGACAACGTCCTCGAGAGCATCGGCTCCGGCGCCTCGTGGATCGACTTCGACGGCGACGGCTGGCTCGACCTCTACCTGGTGGACTCGGCCTGGCGCCAGGGCGTGAGCCGCGGGCGCCCGCCGGCGACGCCGGCCACCAACCGGCTCTACCGGAATCTCGGCGACGGCCGCTTCGAGGACGTCACCGAGCGGGCCGGCGTCGGCGCCCCCGGCTTCGGCTTCCCGGCCGCGGTGGCCGACTTCGACGACGACAGCGACGACGACCTCTACATCTGCACCCAGGGCCCGACCCGGCTCTACCGCAACCGCGGCGACGGCCGCTTCGAGGACGCCACCGCCGCGGCCGGCGTCGGCGACGACTCCTGCTCGGTGGCGGCGGTGTTCTTCGACGCCGACGGCGACGGCCGGCTCGACCTCTACGTCGCCAACTACCTGCGCTTCGATCCGGACTACCAGGCCCACTACTCCCCCGACGCCTTCCCCGGGCCGCTGGCCTACGCCGCCGAGGCCGACCGCCTCTACCGCAACCGCGGCGACGGCCGCTTCGAGGACGCCACCGCCGGCTCCGGCCTCGACGTCGCCCCCGGGCGCTCGATGGGCGTCACCGCCGCCGACCTGGCCGGCGACGGCCGCACCGGCCTGTTCCTGGCCAACGACGCCACCGCCAACTTCCTGTTCCGCAACCGCGGCGGCGGCCGCTTCGAGGAGGACGGCCTGATGGCCGGGGTGGCCTACGGCGTCCACGGCGAGGCCACCGGGGCCATGGCCGGCTCGCTCGGCGACTACGACGGCGACGGCCTGCCCGACCTCAGCGTCACCGACACCTCCTACGGCTCGCTCTACCGCAACCAGGGCGGCGGCGCCTTCCAGGACCAGGTGGTGCGCGCCGGGGTGGCCGCCGCGTCGGCCCAGCGGGTGTCCTGGGGCGGCGGCTTGTTCGACTTCGACAACGACGGCGACCTCGACCTGTACCTCGCCAACGGCGACCTGCACCACCCCACCGGCCGCGCCGACCTGCTGCTCGAGAACACCGGGGACGGCCGCTTCACTGACGCCTCGCCGCGCGCCGGCGCCTGCTTCCGCGCCGAGCTGCTCAGCCGCGGCGGCCTGATCGGCGACTACGACAACGACGGCGACCTCGACCTGCTGGTGACCCACATCGGCGACCGGCCGCTGCTGCTGCAGAACCAGGCGGCGGCCGGGAATCACTGGATCGGCGTGAGCCTGGCCGCCACCCAGGGCAACCGCGCCGGCTGGGGCGCCACCGTCGAGCTGCAGGCCGGCGGCCGTCGCTGGATCCAGCAGCACCAGCCGCGCTGCGGCTACCTGACCCAGGGGGACCCGCGGCTGCACTTCGGCCTCGGCGCCATCGACGCGGTCGACCGGCTCACCGTGCGCTGGCCCGACGGCAGCAGCGAGTCCTTCACCGGCCTCGAGACCGGCCGTTACCAGCTCCTGGTCCAGGGGGACGGGGTCCGATGAAGCGGCTGCTGGCCCTGGCCCTGGTGGTCGCGGCGGTCGGCCGCTGGTCGGCCGCTGGCGGGCCGGCCGAGGGGGACTGGCTGGGCCTCTCGCACGGGCCCGCGGGGCGGGCGCCGGTCCCCCTCGCGCCCGAGCCGCGCCATCCGCCCGGGAGCCGGGGGGGCCGGGGCCGCCTCCCGGGGCCGCGC
>JACNJP010000421.1 GCA_014382465.1 Planctomycetota bacterium | reverse complement strand
TTTTTTTTAATGCTCCGACCACCCCCAAACCCTCCCCCCTTCCCCCCCCCGCCCCTTTACGGTTGTGCACCTTGTGGCGGGTCCTATGGTCCACCCTCACCGCCGGCGTGCCGCCGCAGCAGCACGGCATCCTGAACTTCGCCGCCAGCATGAAGGGCAAGGTGGAGAACGATGCCGGCGAGCTGGTCGACGGCATGGTCCAGATGCCCTACACCTCGAACAGCCGCGCCGTGCCGGCGGTCTGGAACATGGCGGGCGAGAACGGCCGCAGCGTGCTCAACGTCGCCTGGTGGGTGACCTGGCCGGCCGAGGAGGTGCCCCATTCGCGCATCGTCGCGTCGTACGCCGCCCAGGTGCAGGGCCGGCTGCTGTGGAAGTCGGGCGTGTGGGAGAAGGGCCTGCCGGAGCACACCTGGCCGCGCGAGCTGCGCCAGGAGATCCTGCCGGCGCTCGCCGGCGGCGCCGACGGCGGACCGCTTTCGGCGGCCTTCGTCAGGACCTTCGGCAAGGTCCGCCCCGGCCCCGCGCGCGACTTCCGCAGCCACATGGCCGGGCTGTTCCACGTCGCCTTCCGCGGCGACGGCACCCACGTGCGGATCATGAGGGAGCAGCTGCGCCGGGAGGTGGCCGACCTGAACATGGTCTACGTCGGCCTGCCCGACGTCGCCGGCCACTACTACTGGCGCTACCGCGAACCGGACCGCTTCCGCTTCCGCGCCGACGAGCGGATCGTCGGCGAGCTCCAGGGCCACATCGACAAGGTCTACCAGCAGGCCGACGCCTGGCTCGGCGAGCTGCTGGCGGAGGTGCCGGAGGAGACCATCGTCCTGGTGCTCTCCGACCACGGCATGCACGCCTTCAACACCGAGACCCCCGAGGACATCGCCCAGGGCGGCCTGCAGTCCGGCGGCCACGAGGACGGCCCCGACGGCGTCTTCATCGTCGCCGGTCCGGGGGTCGAGCGGCGCGGGCTGCTGCCGGCGGCCGAGCGCCGCGTCGCCAATGTCTTCGACGTCACGCCGACGCTGCTGCACTGGCTCGGGCTCGACCTGCCCGATTCCGCGAGGGGCGTGGCGCTGCGCGGCCTGATGACCGCGGAGTGGCGCGCCGGCCACCCGGAGCCGGGCCGGAAGGACTACGACGCCGGTTTCCGCGCCCGGACCGACCCCCGGGAGCCCTACATCGGCGCCAGCGAGGATTTCATGACCGACCTGGTCGAAGGCCTTGGCTACATCGACGCCGGCAAATAGGCTGGGCGCCGGAACCATGTTCAAGCGCATCCTCCTCTCCACCGATTTCTCCGAGGACGCCAAGGTCGCCTACCGCTGGGCGGCGGAGCTGGCCAAGCAGGCCGGCGGCACCGTGGTCCTGGTCCACGCCTTCGAGGACGACATGGTCGCCGCGGCCCCGGCCCTGAGCGGCTACCTGCCGGCCGAGGCCCTCGACATGGGCAAGTACCGCGAGGAGTTCCGCCGCGGCGCCGAGGCCGCGGTCGAGATCGCGCGCAAGGAGCTCGAGGCCCTCGGCGCCCCGGTCGAGCCCCACCTCGTCGAGGGCCGCAAACCCTGGCAGGCGATCGTCCAGGCCGCCGAGGACCTCGACTGCGGCGTGATCGTCATGAGCACCCACGGCCGCGGCGGCTTGGCCCACTTCCTGATCGGCTCGACCGCCGAGAAGGTGGTCCGCGCCGCCCACTGCCCGGTGCTGACGGTCCACTCGACCGACGCGCCACCGGAAGCCTAGCCGAAGGCTTACACTCGCGGCGATGCCGCCCGCCCGGTCCCCGCTGCGCTCGCCGGTCGTCGCCTTCGACATCGAGGTCGCCGGCCTCGAGTGGGAGGAGGTCGACGAGGCCACGCGCCACTACCTCCTGTCGCGCTACCCGGACAAGGAGGGGATGGAGTCGATCCGCCACCGGCTGGCGCTGGTGCGCGGGCTCGGCCGGGTGGTCGCCATCGGCATGTGGAACCTGGCCAAGGACCAGGGCGCGGTGCTGGTGCACGGCAGCGGCGGCAAGTGGGACGACTTCGGCGACGTCCCCGGCACCAAGGTCTTCCGCGGCAACGAGCGCGAGCTGCTGACCGAGTTCTGGCGGCTGGCAACCGACTGGGGCACGGTCGTGACCTACAACGGCCGCTCCTACGACGGGCCGGTGCTCCTGACCCGCTCGGCCATGCTCGACGTCGCCCCCTCGCGCCAGCTCGCCGGCTACCGCTACTCGGTGCGCGAGCACTGCGACCTGCTCGACGTGCTCAACTACTTCGGCGCCGCCCGCGAGAGCTACTCGCTGGACTTCTGGTGCCGCCGCTTCGGCGTCGAGTCGCCCAAGGGCAAGATGGACGGCTCGATGGTGGCGCAGAAGGCGCGCGCCGGCCGCTACGACCAGATCGCCGAGTACTGCCTGCGCGACACGCGGGCCACCGCCGACCTGTTCCGGCGGCTCGAACCCAGCCTGATCCCGCTGTTCTCGGCCAAGGGCTCGCCGTGATCCACCTCGCCGGCCTGGCCCTCCTGGCCCTGCAGCAGCCCGAGGCGCCGCCTCCCGCGGCCGAGCCTGCTCCGCTCACCACCTCCGAGCTGGCGGCCGCCGCGGCGGTCGCCGGCCTGTCCTTCACCGAGGCGGAGCTGGCGATGATGCTCTCCGAGGCGGTGGACTTCCGGGCCGGCTACCTGCGCATGCAGCAGCGCCCGCTGCCGAACCCGGTCCACCCCGCGCTGGGTTTCTCGCCGCTGCTCCCGGGCATGGAGCTGCGCGCGGCGCCCCAGCCGGCCTGGGACGGCGCCCTGCCCCGCGCCGAGCGCCCGGCCGAGCTCGAGGAGCTGGCTTTCGCCGACATCGCCACCCTGGCCTCGCTGATCCGCTCGCGGCAGGTGAGCTGCCTCGAGCTGACCGAGATGTTCCTGGCGCGCCTCCAGCGCATCGACGCCGAGCTCCACTGCGTCGTCACCCTGACCGCCGTTCGCGCCCGCGCCCAGGCCGCGGCGCTCGACCTCGAGCTGGCGGCGGGGGAGTGGCGCGGGCCGCTGCACGGCATCCCCTATGGCGCCAAGGACCTCCTGGCGGTCGCCGGCGCGCCCACCACCTGGGGCGCCAAGCCTTTCGAGCACCAGGTCCTCGACCAGGACGCCACGGTCATCCGGCGGCTGGACCAGGCCGGCGCCGTGCTCATCGCCAAGCTGTCGCTTGGCGCCCTGGCGCTGGGGGACGTGTGGTTCGGCGGCCGCACGCGCCACCCGTGGAATCCCGAGCAGGGCGCGAGCGGCCCCTCCGCCGCCTCGGCCGCGGCCACCGCCGCCCGCGGGCGGGGCTTCGCCCGCCGCTCCCTGACCCCCCGCCCCGACGTCCCCCCCCCCCTCCCCCCCCCCCCCCCG
>JACNJP010000084.1 GCA_014382465.1 Planctomycetota bacterium | reverse complement strand
GCCGGGATCGGCGCCTTCCTGCTGAGCACACCGCAGGGCGGGCTGGCGACCGAACGCCGCGCCTTCGCCCGCGCGCTGGCCGACGACCTGCTGACGCGGTCGGAGCGCGTGCCGCTCGGCGACGGCCGCTTCGGCCGCCGGTGGGTCCAGGCCGAGCACCGGACCCGTCCCGAGCTGCTCCAGGCCCAGACCGGTTTCATGCAAGGCGCGGCCGGCGTCGGCCTCTTCCTGCTCCAGCTCGACGCGGCCGAGCGCGGGCGCGCCTTCGGCCTGCGCTTCCCTGACGATCCCTTCGGCCGCTGAGGCTGGCTCAGCCGGAGCCGTCTGGCAGCACCAGCGGGGGCAGGGTCAGCGCCCGGATCTCGAGCGGGTCCAGCCCCTCAACCGCGCCCGCCTCGACGAAGGCAGGCGCGAGCCGCCAGTGCCTCACCGCCGCCGCGCCAGGCCTTGCTTCTCGTAGTACTGCTGGTGGTACTCCTCGGCCAGGTAGAACTCGGGCGCCGGCTGGATGGCGGTCGCGATCGGCCGCGAGTAGCGGCCGCCCGCCTCCAGCGCGGCGCGCGAAGCCACCGCCGCCGCCTCCTGCTCGGGGGTGTGGAAGAAGATCACCGAGCGGTACTGGTCGCCGATGTTGACGCCCTGGCCGCCGGCCTGGCACGGATCGATGTTGCTCCAGAAGACCTCGAGCAGGCGCTCGTAGGCGCCCCGCTGCGGGTCGTAGAGCACCCGCACGGCCTCGGCGTGGCCGGTGTCGCCGGAGCAGACCTGGCGATAAGTGGCGTGGGGGACCTGGCCGCCGGTGTAGCCGGTCTCGGTCTCGAGGACGCCGTCTACAGCACGGTAGACGGCTTCGACGCCCCAGAATCAGCCGGCGGCGAAGGTGGCGTATTGCATCTCGGGGGTCTCGATCGGGCTCGCGGGGGAGACGGAGATCGGCCGGGTGGCGTCGGGATCCAGGATCCCGGCGCTGCAGGCGAGCCCCAGGACCCCGGCGACGGCGGCGGAGGTCAGTACCTTCATGACTCCTCCTAGGATCGCAGACGGGGATCTCCAGGAGCCGGTTCCCCGGACTTTTCTGCGGCCGGCGTAGGCTGCGCCCATGGATCCCGCTCCGCCTCTCTCGAGCGAAGGGCCCGCCCAGGCCGGGCGCATGGTCCTGGCGCCCCCCGAGGAGGTCGCCATTGCCCGCTGCTGCGAGGAGCGCGTGGTGATCGCCGAGCTGCTCGAGCTGGACGGCCGGCAGATCCTCGAGATCGGCTGCGGCCGGGCTGAGTTGACGCGCGAGCTGGCGCAGGGCGGTCCTGGACGGCAGCTCCTGGCCCTCGAGGTGGACGAGGTCCAGCACGCGCTGAACCTCGAGATCACGGATCTGCCAAACGTGCGCTTCGAGCTGGCCGGCGCCCAGGCCCTGCCGGCGGCCGACCAGAGCCTCGACGTCGTGCTGCTGTTCAAGTCGCTGCACCACGTCCCGGCGGCGCAGCTCGACCAGAGCCTCCGCGAGGTCGCGCGGGTGCTGCGGCCGGGCGGCTTCGCCTACGTCTCCGAACCGCTGTTCCGCGGCGAGTTCAACCAGGTGCTGCGGCTGTTCCACGACGAGAGCCAGGCGCGGCGCGAGGCCTTCGAGGCGGTCCGCCGGGCGGTCCGGAGCGGCGCCCTGGAGCTGGTGTCCCAGACCTTCTTCGAGGTGCTGGAGACCTTCCGCGACTACGCCCACTTCGAGCAGCGCATCCTGGGGGCGACCCACACCGAGTTCCGGCTGTCGGCGGCCACCGAGCGGGCGGTGCGGGCGCGCTTCGAGCGCTCCGCCGCCCCCGGCGGATTCTCCTTCCGCAAGCCGATGCGCGTCGACCTGCTGCGCCGGCCGGATCGCCGGAAGCCCGGGCCCGCGGTGCCGGCGTAGCATGGAGCGGTGACCCCGCGCCTTCCCCGGCTGATCTCGCTGCTGGTCCTGCCGCTGATGCTCGTCGCCGGCCTGGTCGGCCAGCAGCCGGCGACCGTCTCCTTCGTCGAGGAGGTCCGGATCGAGACCGTCGAGGCGCTGCTCGGCGGCCGCTCCTTCGGCGAGGCGGGGGCCTATGAGAAGCTGACCGGCTCCGTGGTCTTCGCCTTCGATCCGGCCCATCCAGCCAACGCCGAGGTGGTGGACCTCGGCTTGGCCCAGCGCCGCGAGGACGGGCTGGTGGAGGCGGTCGCGGACCTGATGATCCTGCGGCCGCGGAAACCGCCGAAGGGCGGCGGCACCGCCCTGATCGAGGTCAGCAACCGCGGCGGCAAGGCGGCGCTGCGCTACTTCTGCCGCGGCCGCGGCGGCGCCGATCCGGTCGACGAGGCGGACTTCGGCGACGCCTGGCTGCTGCGCCAGGGCTTGACCGTGGTCTGGCTCGGCTGGCAGGCCGACGTGCCGGACCGCCCCGGCCTGCTGCGGCTGCGGGTGCCGGTGGCGCGCGCCGCGGACGGCGGCCCGCTGCGCGGCCTGGTGCGCGCCGACTGGACGGTGGACGAGGCGGCCGCCAGCCTGCCGCTGGCCCACCGGGACCACCAGGCCTACCCGGCGCTGGAGGAGGGCTTCGCGGCCCTCACCGTCCGCGCCGGCCGCCTGGCGCCGAGGACCGCGATTCGGCGCGAACACTGGCGCTTCGCCCGCGTCGGCGAAGACGGCGCTGAGGCCCCGGACCGGACCTGGATCACCCTGGAGGGCGGCTTCCGCCCCGGCGGCATCTACGAGCTGGTCTACGAGGCCGAGGACCCGCGGGTGGTCGGCCTCGGGCTGGCGGCCATGCGCGATTTCGCCGCCTGGCTGAAGCGCGATCCGGACTGTCCCTTCCCGGTCGAGCGGACGGTCGCGGTCGGCATCTCGCAGACCGGGCGCTTCCTGCGCCACTTCCTCTGGCAGGGCTTCAACGCCGCCGCCGACGGCCTGCCGGCCTTCGACGGTCTGATGGTGATGACCGCCGGCGCCGGCCGCGGCTCCTTCAACCACCGCTTCGCCCAGCCCTCGCGCGACGCCCACCGCTACTCGGCCTTCTTCTATCCCACCGACCTGTTCCCGTTCAGCAGCCGGGTGCAGCGGGACGAAGCGCTGGCTGCCGCGGACGGCCTCCTGGCCCGCGCCGAGGCCGACGGCTGCCTGCCGAAGCTGTTCCAGGTCAACTCCGGCTACGAGTACTGGGGCCGGGCGGCGGCGCTGGTCCACACCGCGGTGGCGGGCGGGGTCGACGTCGAGCCTCATCCGGCCGAGCGCCTCTACCACCTGCGCCCGACCCAGCACTTCCCGGTCGGCTGGCCGCGTGCGCTGCCGACCGACGCCCGCCCCCGGCCCGGCAGCCCGATCGCCAACCTGGCCGGCCACCGCGCCCCGCCGGCGGCGCTGCCCCGCTGGCCTGACGG
>JACNJP010000085.1 GCA_014382465.1 Planctomycetota bacterium | reverse complement strand
CGCGCGGACCTCCGGGCGATCTGCGACGCCGCGGCGGAGGAGGACGGGATCGTCTTCGACGCCGACACCATCCGGATCGATGCCATCCGCGCCGAGGACGAGTACGCCGGCACTCGCGCGACGCTGTCCGCGTCTTGCGGCTCGGCGCGCCTGACGCTGCAGATCGACATGGGGCTCGGCGACGCCGTCTGGCCGCTCCCTCGAACCTGCGTCTATCCCGCGCTGCTCGACTTCCCGGCGCCCGTGGTACAGGCCTATCCGCGCGAGGCGGTGGTGGCCGAGAAGCTGGAGGCGCTGGTCGTGCTCGGCGACCGCAACAGCCGGATCAAGGACTTCTTCGACCTCCACTACCTCGCGAGCCACTTCGGCTTCGACCGCGTGACGCTCACCGAGGCGGTGCGACGGACCTTCGCCAGACGCGCAACGCCGGTTCCGACCGAGCGGCCCATCGGCCTCACTCCGGCCTACTGGGAAAACCCGTCCCGTCCGGCTCAGATGAGAGCCTTCGCACGCCGCGCGGGCCTGCCCGCGCCGGAGCAGCCTCGCGAAGAGTTCACCGAGCTGCTCGGCGCTTTCCTGCTGCCGGTTCTGGACGATCTCCTGCGAGGCGCTCCGGGCGAGGGATCCTGGCCTGCCGGCGGCCCGTGGTCTCCGCGACCGAGATGAGGGACGGTGGCCGGCGGCCTTCCACCTGCCCCGAACGTCCCAGCCGGGCTCAGCTGGGAACCACCACCGGACCGACCGGCGACATCCAGACGCCGCCGATCCCGAGCGCTGGGTCGAGTTGGCAGTTCCAGCCGAGCTGGTCGCCGGCGCGGCAGCCGGACCACTCGCGGTCCTGGGGGGCGTAGCCCTGGCATTGGACCTGCACGCGGAGCTGGTAGCGGTTGCGGTGGCGGAAGCGCTAGGTCTCCATGCGGGCTTGGCCGTTGCCGTCGCAGGGGACCGGCGCGGCGGCGGTCCCCTCGAGCGTGCCGGGTTCGCGCCACAGGAGCTGGGCGGTGGCGTCGAGCAGCGGGTCGCCGGCGGCGTCGGTCACGCGCAGGTCGACGACGGCGGCGACGCGAGCGCTGGACGAGGAGCCGCCGAGGTCGATGCAGGCCGGCAGCGTAAGCGCTGCCACAGAAAGGAAGACCAGGAGGTTCGTATGCTTGATGATGGGCGTGGACGCGGTGACGGCACCGGTTGGAACCCTTGACCCCCTGAATAGGTTCCCCGATCCGGCGGCGCGAGGCGCGTTTCGCTCACCGATCGTCTTGGTCCCATTCATCATGAACCTCTAGAATTCGGCGCCCGGCTCCCCGCCAGGCAGGACCCACCATGCGACGCCACCACGCCTCTCCTTTGCTCCTCTTCATGCTCGCCGCGTGCGGCGGCTCGAACGAGGATCCTGCACCCGCGGCTTCGGCCAGCGCGGACCCGGCGGTCAACAGCGTCGCCGGCGTGAACTCCGCCGCGCCGCGCCGCCCGTCGCAGGATCCGCGACCCGTCACGGGCCGGCCGGACGAGGTCCGGCCTCTCGGCCAGCAGGAGCCCCAGCAGGCCGTGCGGTCCGAGGACGCTGACGTGCTGCTCGAGGCCGAGCGGCTGGCGCTGCCCGGCTGGGCCGAGGACAACATCCGGCGCAAGGACGCCAGGGTCGACGGCTGGCGCAGCGAGGTGCTGCACGGCAGCGCCAAGACGGCCCTGAGCGCCTTCTTCGCCGCGACCCTGGAGGCCAACGAGGTCGATCCGGCAGCCCTGCGACCGGCGCTGGCCGCCGACTTCGACGGCGTCGGCGTGCTGCGGCCGGCGGAGCTGGTGGAGGTCTTCCGGGACGACGGCGCCCGCGTGCTGCGGCCGGTGGAGCTGCCGGCGACCTTGCATCCGCTCGACGAGCTGCCGCGGCTGGTGGCCGAGCTGCTGGCGCCCTTCGCCGGCATCGAGCACCCGCACGTGTTCTTCAAGTTCATCCGCGTCGACGTGCGCGGGCCGCAGGCGGTCGGGACCACCGCGGTGCTGCACGTCGACGGCTGGCGCGGCGAGGCCGGGGTGCAGATGAACGCCGAGTGGCAGCTCGAATGGACGGTCGGCGCCAGCGACGAGGAGCTGCTGCTGAAGAGCCTGCGCGCCACCAGCTACGAGGAGATCCACGCCCCACGGCGGCTGTTCGCCGACTACTCGGGCGCGGTCTTCCCCGACACGCCGGCCTTCCGCGAGGAGATGCAGCGCGGCGTCGGCGACTACCAGCACCGCACCGACCGCCTGCTCGGCAGCTCCCTCATCGGCGCCCAGGGCGTGGCGCTGCGGGGCGGCGACCGTCCCCGACCCCCCGCCCTCCGGATCTGATCGCCGTTATGGCCGGGACTATGTGGTGGAGAAAACCACCCATGGGTTCGAAATCACCTTGCAAATGCCAACTCGGGTGCCCGCCGTGCGCGACCGCTTCCGCTTTGGGGCACCGGAACTCATGCCGGAGTACAAGACCCACATCTACTCTGATGGCAACAAGGTCTCCCTCACGGCCTGGGTGCCGCACGTCTCTCCCGACGACAAGACCGACATCAAGATGCTCAAGACCAAGATCCTGGCCTTGACCCACACCTCCAACTCCTTCCCCGGCCGCTTCACCACAGAGTGGGACTTGGAAGGGGCGGAAATCGTCGGCATGCGTTCACGTCACGACGCGCACGGTCAGATCACCATCCTGGCCTTCACCGATCGGGCAGCCATGGAGGCCCATCAGTGGCAGGCCCACTTCATCACCGATCAATGCACTGCCTGTTCGATCTGCGAACGCGTATGCCCAACCAACGCGATCACCGCCGGCGAGCGCTATTACATCGATCCTGCGCTGTGCATCAATTGCAGCGTCTGCGGAGTCTACTGCCCTTTCGACGCTATCGATGACAGCCTCGAGGTCACCGTGCAGAAGATCAAACCCAAGCAAGTGCCAAAGGCCCGGGTAGATGAAGCCCTCTGCACCGGCTGCGAGTTTTGCGTCGATGTCTGCCCCTTCGAAGCGCTCGAAATGCAAGACCTGGTGGACCCGGGCGACTACAGCCTGCCCCAGACCTCACGCATCGCCATTGTGATCGACAAGAACTGCGTCTCCTGCAAACTCTGCGAACAGGTCTGCATCAAGGACGCAATCGATGTGCCACGTCCGCACCAGTTCGAGGACATCGGCATGTCCTTCATGAGCTACCTGACCGACGAGCACTAAAACCCGCAGGATTCGGCCGCAGAATCACTGATTCCGCTCCGACTGGCGCTCTACTCAATCCGCGGCTGGCCCGGTGCGATCAAAGGCCCCCGCGCGTCCTTGTCCTGCAGGAGCCCAGCACCTCCAGATGTGCGCAGACGGACCTCGGCCTTGGGCAGTGATTGCCAGTTGGTAAGGCGATAGATGA
>JACNJP010000087.1 GCA_014382465.1 Planctomycetota bacterium | reverse complement strand
GGAGCGGCGCGGGCGCCGGCAGGCCCGGGCCAAGGGCCCCAACGACGCCGGGATCATCGTCGCCGGGGCCGCCGGGCGCCCGGCACGACCGGGGGGCCGAGGGAACCGCCGGGGCAACGTTGCCGGGCGGGCGGGCGAGTCCGGGAGAGCGGGTGCCCGGGGCCCCCGCCGCCAGCTCGGCGCCGCCGACGGCCATCTCGGTGAAGCGGTTCTCGGCCCAATCGTCGAAGGCCCGCCAGCTCGCGCTCCGGAGCGCCTCGCCCTCCAGGCGGCCGACCTGGCGGCTGCGGTCCGGGTCGTAGAGCTCGAGGGTCGCCGCCTGGGCGTAGACGTCGGTGGCGCCCGCGCTCGAGGGGTGGTCGGGGTTGCCCTCGACCTTGGTCGGCCGGCCGTCGTAGCTGGTGACCAGCAGGCCGGCGCCCCAGCCGCCGAGCTCCATCGAGGTGGCGAAGTGGCGGGCGACGCCCGGCACCCGGCCCTCGGGCCGGTCGCGGAAGGGCGCGATGGTCTCCTTCTGCCAGTAGCAGCTCGACGCCCCGGCGAGCGCCACCGAGGCCCCCACCAATTGAAGGAACCGGCGCCGCGAGGACTCGGTCCAGCTCTGCTCGTCGCCGGCCGGGAACTCCTTGCCGGCCAGCTCCAGGTACTCGGGGGTGGCGGCGAGCTGCTCGAGGCTGCGCCAGTAGGTCTGATTGGCTTCGTCTCGGATCAGCGGTGACATGTGGAGCAGTCCTCCATCGGATCGAGGCCGTTCTCGTCCAGGTTCAGGCGACGCGCCGGCAGGTCCGCAGGCGAAAGGTCCTTGGGGGCTTTCCAGTCGAGCTGGGTGACGAATTCGCGCGGCCGCCGGCTCGGCTCCGGGTCGCGGTGGCAGTCGAGGCACCAGCCCATGCTCAGGGACTCGACCTGCTTGACCAGATCCATGCGGTCGACCCGCCCGTGGCACTCGACGCAGCTCACGCCGCTCAGCACGTGAGCGCTGTGGTCGAAGTAGACGTAGTCCGGGAGGTCGTGGACGCGCACCCAGGGCACCGGATCGCCGGTCAGCTTGCTCTGCCGCAAGGGAGCCAGCAGCGGGCTCTCGGGCAGGATGCGGTCATGGCAGTTCAGGCACGCCGAGGTCGGCGGGATGGCGGCGTGAGCCGCTTCCTCGACCGTGGTGTGGCAATAGCGGCAATCCATGCCGAGCTCGCCGGCGTGCAGCGCGTGGCTGAACGGGATCGGCTGCTCGGGGGCGTAGCCGACCGCCAGCGTCTCGGGAGACGCGCCAAAGTAGAACAGCGCCGTCACGTAGGCCGGCGCCAGCAGGAGCGTGGCACCGAGCAACGGGCGGAGCTTGTCCGTCCATCGGGGGAACTGGAACAGGCTCATGGGGACGGAGGGAGGGTGGATCCCAGGCCGAAACCGTCTCTCTTCGGAACTTCTGACCTCGGGTGGCCGGACAATTTACCGGCTCCCGTGAAGCCGGTGGAAGGCTTCCGCGGAAAAGCAGTGCTTTTTGGCGAAATAGCCGCTGCCCTAATGGCAGTATATTTCCCGGAGCCGTCGCGGCGACGGACGGCTCCGAGCGCGGACCGGACGGCCTACTCGGCGAAGGAGCGGATCTTCCAGACCAGGCCTTCGAGGGCGTCCGGGTCGTTCTTCAGGTGGGCGTGCGCCGGCATGCCGACGCTCAGGCCCATGGCCTCGCCGCCCTTGACGATGATCTCCTTGATGCGGTCGTCGGTGACCGACGCCTGCCAGGCCGCGTCGGTGTAATTGCGCGGCTTGGGGTCGAGGGCCGCCGCCGCCAGGCCGTCACCGATGCCGGTCTTGCCGTGGCAGGTCGAGCAGGTCTCGGCGAAGACCTGTTCCCCGCGCGACCGCGCGACCTTCGAGGGGCCAGAGTCCTCGCCGCCGCAAGCCGCGACCAGCAGGGTGCAAGCTGCGCCGAGGAGGATGGGTTTCCAGAGGCGTTCCATGGCGGGAATTATGCCACCGTCGCGGGCCCTGGGGAACGACATCGGAGAGTCCTCTGCGGAGCGAACTGTCGGGTCCGAAAAGCCGGAGGAGGCGCCGGAGCGGCCGCTACCGCGCTGCTATCCTTTGCGCCCCGCCGGAGGAATCCCCCCGTTCGCCGAGGTTTCGGTTCCTCTCCCACTCCGCCAGTCGATTCCTGGGTGATTCGGGATGAGCCTGAATACGAAACTGAGATCCTCCATCGGGGCGAAGACGGTCATGGCCGTCAGCGGCATCCTGTTGATGCTGTTCGTGCTCGGCCACATGCTCGGCAACCTCCAGGTCTTCCTGGGCGCCGAGCAGCTCAACGCCTACGCCGGCAAGCTCCAGGGGCTCGGCCCGCTGCTGTGGGTGATCCGGCTGGTCCTGCTCGGGATCCTCGGCGCCCACGTGCTCGCCGCCGTCAAGGTCTGGCGCGACACGGCCAAGGCGCGGCCGATCCCCTACTCCCACCCGGGCAACGTCCAAACCACCCTCGCCGCCAGGAGCATGCTCCTGACCGGGGCGCTGGTGGCGCTGTTCCTGGTCTGGCACCTGCTCCACTTCACGGTGGTGACGAGCGCCGCGCTGGAGGCGATCAAGCACCCAGCCGGCGCCGAGGGCCACGCCGCCCTCGACGTCTACGGCATGGTCATCGCCGGCTTCTCCAACGGCGGCGTGAGCCTGCTCTACATCGTGGCGCAGATCCTGCTCGGCGTGCACCTGAGCCACGGCGCCTCGTCGCTGTTCCAGACGCTGGGCCTGCGCGGCACCGGCATGCAGGCCAGCAAGACCGATTTGTTCGCCAAGGGCTTCGCCGGCCTGATCGTGGTCGGCAACTGCTCGATCCCGATCGCCGTCCTGCTCTTCGGGCTGGGCGAAGGACACCTCTTCGGCCTCCTCCACGGCTAATTGGGAGGGAACACCATGGCCTACCAGCTCGATTCCAAGATCCCCGACGGCCCGATCCAGGAGAAGTGGACCAACCACCGCTTCAACCTGAAGCTCGTCAACCCGGCCAACAAGCGCAAGTTCAAGGTCATCGTCGTCGGCTCCGGCCTGGCGGGCGGTGCGGCCGCGGCCTCCTTGGGCGAACTCGGCTACAACGTCGACTGCTTCTGCTTCCAGGATTCTTCGCGACGCGCACACTCGATCGCGGCGCAGGGCGGCATCAACGCGGCCAAGAACTACCCCAACGATGGGGATTCGGTACGCCGCCTGTTCTACGACACCATCAAGGGCGGCGACTACCGTGCGCGGGAGGCCAATGTCTACCGCCTCGCCGAATGCGCCAACAGCATCATCGACCAGTGCGTGGCGAAGGGTGTACCTTTCGCACGTGAATACGGCGGATTGCTGGATAACCGCCCCTTCGGTGTCGCGCAGGGCCGCCGCCCCTTCTATGCACCCCGCCCCACCCTCCC
>JACNJP010000088.1 GCA_014382465.1 Planctomycetota bacterium | reverse complement strand
GCCGCGGCAGCCTCTACCACCGTTGGTTCGAGGAGGTGGCCTGGATCGAGGACTGCGGCCTCGAAGCGGCCCGCTTGCTGGCGGCGCCCGCCGGTGTCGGCGCGGCGGAGCCGGAGGCCCGCGCCGAGCTGCCGGCCTTCCTCGAGCTGCTGCGGCGGCCGCGGCTGCGCGCCGCGCTGTCACGCGCCGGGCAGCCGGACGAGCAGCCCGGCGAGGTGCGGGCGCTGTGGCGCGAACGCCGCTTCTCGCTGGTGGTCGAGGACGACGAGGGGCGGCCGGCGCTGCGCAACGGCAGCTTCGACCGGGTGGTGCTGAGCGGCGGCCGGGGCCTGGTGATCGACTTCAAGACCGACCGCGTGGACGAGTCCGGCGAGCGCGGCCGGCCACTGGCCGAGCTGGTGGAGCGCTACCGGCCGCAGATGGAGCTCTACCGCGATTCGCTGGCGCGGATCACCGGGCTGGCGCTGGAGGCGGTCTCGGCCCGGCTGCTGTTCGTCGCCGTGGACGAGGTCGTCGACCTGCCGGGCGCTGGCGGCGCGGCGCGGGCTTAAGCTGCCCGGGTGCGCCGCTTCCTGGTCCTCGACGTCGTCGCCCTGACGCCGAAGCTGCTCCACTCCGGGTCCATGCCGCGCCTGGCGGCCTTTGCCCGCGGGCGGGCCGAGCGGCCGCTGACGCCGAGCCTGCCGGCGGTGACCTGCACCGGCCAGGCCGACATGCTGTGCGGCGTGCCGCCGGCGGCGCACGGCGCGGTCGCCAACGGCTGGTACTACCGCGACCTGGCCGAAGTGTGGCTGTGGCGGCAGTCGGTTCGGCTGCTGGATGCGCCGACCATCTTCGACCGCTGGCGCCGGGAGCGGCCCGGCGCGGTCACTGCCCAGCTTTTCTGGTGGTGGAACCTGCCGAGCGCCGCCGGCCTCTCGGTGACGCCGCGGCCGACCTACTACGCCGACGGCCGCAAGGGGCCGGACGTGCAGTCCAACCCGCCGGAGCTGCGGGCGCGGCTCCAGCGGCGGCTGGGCGACTTCCCGCTGTTCCATTTCTGGGGTCCAGGCGCGGACCTCCGCAGCACCCGCTGGATCGTCGACGCCACCCTGGACGTGCTGCGCGAGGAGCGGCCGGAGCTGACGCTGAGCTACCTGCCCCACCTCGACTACGACCTCCAGCGCTTCGGGCCGGATGGGCCGCAGGCGCGGCGGGCGGCGGCCGAGGTCGACGCCGAGGCTGGGCGGCTGATCGACTTCGCCGCCGTCGAGGGCATCGAGGTCGTCGTGGTGAGCGAATACGGCATCGAGTCCGTGAGCCAGGCCGCCTTCCCCAACCGGGCGCTGCGGGAGGCCGGGCTGCTGGCGGTCCATCCAGCGCGCAACGGGGCGCTGCTCGACCCGGGCGGCTCGCGGGCCTTCGCCGTCTGCGACCACCAGTGCGCGCAGGTCTACGTCGCCGATCCTGCGGACCTCGAGCCGGTGCGCGGCGTGCTGCAGGCGCTGCCCGGGGTGGCGGAGGTCGTCGACCGCGACGGCATGCGGCGGATCGGGCTGGCCCACCCGCGCTGCGGCGAGCTGCTGCTGGTGGCGGCGCCGGGGTGGTGGTTCGCCTACCCGTATTGGAGCGGCGGCGACCAGGAGCCCGACTTCGCCCGCACCGTCGACATCCACCGCAAGCCCGGCTACGACCCCTGCGAGCTTTTCCTCGACCCCGCCAAGGCGCTGCTCAAACCCCGCCTGGCGCTCAAGCTGCTGGCCAAGAAGCTCGGCTTCCGCGCCGTCCTGGATGTCATCCCCCTCGACCCCGGCCTGGTCCAGGGCAGCCACGGCCGCCCACCCACCGATCCCGACCAGGGCCCGGTCTGGATCGGCCCCCCGGACCTGCTCCCCAGCCAATCCAGTCCCCTGCCCGCCTGGCGCGCTCTGGAAGGCATCACCCCGGGGTCAGACGTCGATTGATATTGGGGGTCGTACCTCCAATATCAATCGACGTCTGACCCCGGTTCGGTTCAGTCGGCCAGCCAGTGCATGGAGTGGGTCTTGATGACGACCCAGGCGGGGCGGCCGGGCGCCAGGTCGAGTTCGCGGACGGCGCGGCGGGTGAGGGTGGCGACCCACTCGTCGCCGGCGTCGACGCGGACCAGCAGGTGATCGCCGGCGTCGTCGATGGCGGCGACCACGCCGGGGAGGAGGTTGCGGGCGCTGAGGCCGTGGGGCGGCTCGGCGGCCAGCAGGATGTCCTCGGCGCGCACCGCCAGCCAGCCGCTGGCGGCGAAGGAGCTCGGCGGCGGCAGGGCCACCAGCAGCCGGCCGCCGGGGGTGCGGACCTGGAAGGCGTGCCCGGCCGCCGGCGGGTCCACCGGCTCCACCCGGAGGACGTTGGCGAAGCCGAGGCGGTCGAGGAAGCGCAGCGCGGCGGCGTCGCCGAGCAGCTGCCGCGGCGCGCCCTGGCCGACCACCCGGCCCTGATCGAGCAGCACCACGTGCTCGGCGATGGCCATCACCTCGGCCGGATCGTGGCTGACGTAGAGCATCGGCAGCTCGAAGCCGTCGCGCACCTCGAGCAGGTGACGGAAGACCCGCGCCCGCCGCGGCAAGTCGACGCCGCTCAGCGGCTCGTCGAGCAGCAGCAGCCGCGGCCGCGCGCACAATGCCCGGGCCAGCGCCACCCGCTGGCGCTCGCCGCCGGAGAGCTGGGCCGGATAGCGGTCGAGCAGGTCGCCGATGCCGAGCACCTCGAGCGCCCGCGCCCGCCACGCCAGGTCGGCGCCGGCGGCGGCTTCGGCGAAGGCCAGGTTGCCCTCGACCGTGCGGTGCGGCAGCAGCGCCCCTTCCTGCGGCATCCATCCCACCCGGCGCCGCCGCGCCGGCAGCGACCCGCCCGGCCCTTGGAGCTCCCGGCCGTCGACCACCACCCGGCCTTCGGCCGCCAGCACTCCGGCCACCGCCTCCACCACGCTGCTCTTGCCGGCGCCGCTGGCTCCGAACAGCGCCACCACCCGGGCGTCGGTCTCGAAGGCGACGTCGAGGCGGAAGTCGCCGGCCCGCCAGCGCAGCGCCACCTGCCAGCGTCCGCTCACCGCCCGGCCTCCCGGCGCAGCAGACGCTCGCTGAGCAGGACCGCCAGGAAGCCGACGCCGACCGAGACGCCGGCGAGCGCCAGGGCGCCGTCGTCATCGCCGTTGGCGAGCCGGCGCATCAAGCCGGTGGCCAGCGTCTCGGTCCGGCCCGGGATCACCCCCGCGACCACCGCGGTGGCGCCGTACTCGCTGATGCCGCGGGCGAAGGCCAGCAGCAGGCCGACGCTTAGTCCGCGCTTCGCCAACGGCAGCTCGACCTCGCGGAAGATCCGCCAGGGGCTGGCGCCGAGGGTCGCGGACACCTGCAGCAGCCGCGCGGGCACCGCCGAGAACTCCTCCCGGCCG
>JACNJP010000090.1:1313-3413 GCA_014382465.1 Planctomycetota bacterium | reverse complement strand
CCGGGGGGGCCCGGTCCCGGGGCGGGGGGTTGGCGTCACGGCCGCGGGCGGTGGGGCCCGGCGGGCGGTCAAGCTGGGACCGGCGGAGCAGCCGGAAGCGCCGGTAGCTCTGGGCCGCCAAGGCAAATCCGGCGACCCCCAGGGCGCTCTCGACGCCGGCCGCCAGGTCGCTGGTGTCCACCGTGCCGGTCCCCGCCAGCGCCCCGGCCACGGCGGCCGCCAGGACCGTGGCCTGGGAGCCCTCGGCGTCGACCGACTGGAGGGCGAACTGGACCGAGTCCGCCAGCCGGACCGCGTCGAAGCTCTCCTCGCGACCGTCGCGCTTACGGACGCGGGTCGGCAGCGGCTCCATGGCTTCCCTTCTCGAGCATCGGCTTCAGCTCCTCGAAGAACTGGGCGACGTCCTTGAACTCGCGGTAGACCGAGGCGAAGCGCACGTAGGCGACCTGGTCGAGCTTGCGCAGCTCGTCCATGAGCAGCTGGCCGATGTACTTGCTGCCGACCTCGCGGTCGAACACCTCGGCCAGCTGGCGTTCGATGCGGGCCGTGATCTCCTCCAGCTCCTCCATGGCAACCGGCCGCTTTTCGCAGGCTTTGAGCATGCCCTGTAGGATCTTGTTTCGATCGAAGGGGACCCTGGAGCCGTCCTTCTTGACCACCCGCAGCGGAGTCTCCTCCATGCGCTCGTAGGTCGTGAAGCGGCGGCCGCAGTCCAAACACTCGCGGCGCCGCCGGATCGAGTAGCCGTCGGCGGAGGAACGCGAGTCGATGACCCGGTCATTGTCCTGTTTGCAGTAGGGGCAGCGCACCTTCGGACCCCATTTCAAGGGGCATAGACCGGTTTTACCACAACAACTTGTGCAAATTCCAGCCGCCCCCTCCAGGCTCACTTGCCGAGGCAGAACCGGGAGAAGATCCGGTCGAGCAGGTCCTCGGGGGTGAGCTCCCCCACCAGCTCTCCGAGCGGCACCAGGGCGGCGCGCACCTCCTCGGCCACCAGCTCCGCCGAGGCGGCGCGCCCGATCAGGCTCCGGACTCGGCCCAGCGCCTCCAGGGAAGCCGCGAGGGCGACCCGGTGACGCTCGCCCGCGCCGCGCCGAGCGTCCTCTGCATCGGCGGCGCCGGCCAGCGCGACGGCCGTCTGCTCCACCAGCTCCTCCACGCCGGTGCCGTCCCGGGTCGACACCCAGACCACCGGCCCGAGGCGGGCCGATTCGGCCACCGCCGCCTCCGGTGCCAGCCGGGGCAGATCGGTCTTGGTGAAGACGACGATGCTGGGGGCGTTCGAGGGATCCTCGGGCGAAGCGGAGCCGGGATCGCTGGAATCGACCAGCAGCCACCAGACCTCGGCCTGATCGTGGCCGGCGCGTTGCCGGGCGGCTTCGTCTCGCGCATCCACGGCGGCGCCGCCGAGCCCGGGGCCGTCGGCCAGGATCCAGGCCCGGTCCTGGCCCGGGGGCGTCCAGACGGCTTCGAGGCGATCGCGGGTGGTGCCGGCGTGGTCGGCGACCAGCGCCTGGGCGCCGGTGAGATGGCGGAACAGGCTGGTCTTGCCGGCGTTGGCGGCACCCCGGAGGACGATGCGCGGCGGGCCGGAGCGGATCCGGCGCTGCTCCTCGCCGCGCAACCCGGCCCGGAGGGCGGCTTCGGCCTGGTCCAGGAGCGGCAGCCAATCGCCCGGCTGCAGGTCCTGGGAATCGCCCTCCTCGAAGTCGAGGCCGCCTTCGAGCTCGGTCAGGGCGGCGGCGAGGGCCTCGCGCGCCGCCCGGATGCCGCCGCCCAAGGGGCCGGCCAGCAGGGCGCCCGCGGCCGCCGCGGCGGCGGCGCTGCGGGACTCCACCAGCTCGAGCACCGCCTCGGCCTGCATCAGGTCGAGCCGGCCCAGGAGGAAGGCGCGGCGGGTGAACTCTCCCGGCCCCGCCAGCCGCGCTCCCCCCTCCCGCAGGCCGGCGAGGACCGCCTCCACCACCCGCGCCGAGCCCGGCCGGGGCCGCTCAACCACCGCCCCCCCCGTGGGGGGAACCCGGGCCGGGGAGAACAACAGCCCGCCCGGGCCCCCCGCCCCCGGCGGCCCCCCCCCCCCCCCGGGGGGGGGCGCCC
>JACNJP010000090.1:0-1303 GCA_014382465.1 Planctomycetota bacterium | reverse complement strand
CGGGCGGCGCGGGGGGGGGCGGGGGGGGCCCCCCCCGGCCGGGGCCGCGGCGGGGCCTGGCGCGGGGCGGGCGGGCCCCGGGGGGAGGGGGGGGGGGGGGACCCCCCCCGGCCCCCCCGGCCCGGCCCCCCGCCCCGGGGGGCGGGGGAGGACCGCCTCGACCACCGGCGCCGAGCCCGGCAGGTGCAGCTCAAGCACGTCCTCGCCGGTGGCGGAAGCCGGTCCGGGGAAGACCAGCAGCTCGACCGGGACCCGCGCCCCGGCGGCCCACTCCAGCTCGCCGGAGAGGGCCGCCCGCTCCGATCCCGGCATCGGGCAGCCCGGCGGCAGGAGGTCAGCGGCAGCGGCGATCAACCCTCCCCCGCTCAGGCGCACGACCGCCCGCTCGGCCGGCCCGGGCAGCGTCGCCAGGGCGGCGATGACGTCGTTACTTCTTGCCGCCACCCGGGGGGCCGGGGATCGGCACCGGCCAGTGCTTCTTGATCACCTTCTGCTCGAAGATGCCGAGGCCGCTGGAGGTGATCATGTAGAGCGACAGGCCCGCGGCGTAGTTGTAGAGCATCACGCCGAACAGGATCGGCATGAAGGTCATCATCTTCTGCATCGAGGCCTGCTGCGGGTCGGTCGGCTTCGGCATCGAGCGCTGGTGGAAGACCCACAGGAAGACCATGATGATCGGCAGCACGTTCAGGGTGGTGACCCCCGTGAACGGGAAGAAGTCGAGCACCGGGCCGCCGAAGTCGATCAGCGCGTCGGGCCGCGACAGGTCCTGGATCCAGCCCATGAAGGGCTTCTGCCGCAGCAGGATCGAGCAGCGCAGGGCCGCGAACAGGCCAATGAAGATCGGGAACTGCAGGAAGATCGGCAGGCAGCCGCCGATCGGCGGCGTCATCTTGTGCTCCCGATGGAGCTTCATCGTCGCTTCCTGCTTCTTCGGGGCGTCGTTGGCGAACTTCTTGTTGATCGCGTCCAGCTGCGGCTTCATCTTGGCCATCTTGGCCTGGTAGACGGCCATCTTGACCTGCGAGTGGCGGTTGATCGGGAACAGCGCCGTCCGCACCAGCAGGGTCATCAGGATGATCGCCACGCCCCAGTTGCCGACCAGGCTCTGGAACATCTTGAGGATGCCCAGGATCAGCGGCGCGATGTACTCGGTGAAGAACATCCGGTAGAAGAAGGAGCCGCCGTAGTCGACGTGCTCGATGACCGCCTTCAGGGCGGGGTAGCCCTGGGAGAAGACCTTGGGGCTCTTGGGGCCGAGGTACCACTCGAAGGTCTGGGACTCGCGCGCGGAGCCGGGGCC
>JACNJP010000091.1 GCA_014382465.1 Planctomycetota bacterium | reverse complement strand
ATGGTGTGGATCTCCAGGCTGCGGTTCTGCAGCGTCCGCTTGAGCGAGCGCCACACCTCCGCCTCCTTGAAGACGTCGCGGGCGCTCAGGATCAGCAGGCCGCCGTCGGCCGCCAGCAGAGAGCCAGGGCGCACGGCCATGTGGAAGTAGCCCGGGCCCGCCCGCAGCAGCCGGCGCTCCACCGCCCCGAACAGGTTGGAGTAGTTCGGGTGGAGCTCGGTCACGGTCGGGCAGCGGCCCTGCTCGGCGCTGCGCACCAGGTTTACGTCGTAGACCTCGAGGCCGGGCTTGCTGCTGGAGCCGTCCTCATCGCCGTCCTCGGCCCGCTCCTCGCCCGGCCCCTGGCGCCGGAACAGGTGCAGGTTGGCCAGGGCGAAGCCGGCGCCGTCGCCGAGCCAGGCCGCCAGAACCTCGTCGGCGCCGACCTCCTCGGCGGTGGCGACGGTGAGCCCCTGGACGACGCCGCGGACGCGGCCCTCGTCGAGGCTCTGGACCTCGCGGAGCAGTCGCAGGCCGAGCAGCCGGGCCTTGTGGCGAGCCTTGCGGAGCTGGGCCTGGAGCCCCTCGCGCGCCAGCAGCAGCCGGCGCAGGGCGGCCTCGGAGGGACACTCCTCCTTCGGGAGCTCGGCCAGGGCCTCGGGCGCCACGGCCTTCTCGCCGATCCGCAGGTAGATGTCCGGCCGGCTGCCGTCCTCCTCCTCGACCTGGACCAGCGCCAGGCCGGCCGCCTTGGCCCGCCGCGCCAGCCGCCGGAACAGCTGCTCTTCGGCGGTCGAGTAGCGCCGCAGCATTCGCTGGCGCCGCTCCTGGTGCTCCTCGCCCTCCAGGAGCCGCGGGATCTCGCGGCGCATCGCCAGCCGCCAGTGCTTCATGCCATCGACCAGCTTGGCGCCCTGACCGGCCGGCAGCGCCAGGTGGTGCGGCCGCACCGGGTCCATGAAGTTGTGGACGAAGACGTGATCCCGCAGCTGCGGGCAGCTCAGCCGCACCTTGTCCAGGATGTTGCGAACCGTGTCGAAGCGCTCGGCGCCGCCGATGCCGCTGAGGAAGACGTTGTAGCCGGGCGCGTTGACCGCCAGGGCCATGCGCAAGGCTTCCAGAGGGCGCTCTTGGCCGATCAGGTTGGAGACCGGGTCCTGGCGGCCCTTGCGCTTCAAGGGCTTCGGGATCCAGGCGGAGGGGCAAGTCCAGCGGAGCTCGCTCGGACGGAGTTCGCGAGGATTGGAGGAGCTGCGGCGGGCGGCCATCGGGACGGATGTTACGGCCTCGAATCCGGCCCTCTTGAGTGGACCCAGGCCTTTCGCAAGACCGAGGCCCCGATTGGGCTTGCGTCGGTCACCGGCTCCCGGCTCGGCCCGGTGCCGGAAACAGCTCCTTAACTCTTGCCGGTCAAAGACTTCGAGAGATCCAGGTCCACGGAAGGGGGCCGGATTCCTGCTAGTCCTTCGGCCCCACCGCCCTCCCAGCCCGGTACGCCTCCGCCCGCCCCTCCATCCCGGCCAGCACCGCCGCCGGCGCCCCTGCCTCCAGGGCCACCCGGACCGCCTCCTCCTGGTAGCGCACGGCCTCGCCAAAATCCTCGGCGGCGGCCCGGGCTCGCGCCAGGGTTTGGAACATCTCGGCCACGGTCTCGGGCGCGGGGCGCTCCTCCTGGCCGATCTGGTCGGCCGCCCGCCGGGCGTGTTCATTGGCCTTGCCGGCTGAGCGGAGTCCCTCCACGTCGCTGCCGGAATAGAGCGGGACCAGCGCCAGGCGGGCCCAGAGCAGGCTGGAATCATGCTCCAGGGCGGTCTCGAAGGCCTCCACCGCCAGCGCGTCCTCGCCGGTCCGGAGGTAGAGCTGGCCGAGGTTGAACCAGGCCGGGGCGTGCCCGGGGCGGGCGGCCAGGGCGGCGCGGTGGCTCTCCACCGCCTGCGGGATCCGGCCGGTCTCCAACAGGACGTTGCCGAGTCCGGTGAGGGCCTCCCAGTCGCCGGGGTCGAGCGCGATCGCGGCCCGGAACTCGGCCTCGGCGGGCTGGTAGAGGCCGTTCTCCGCCAGGGCGACTCCCAGGCTCCGGCGGGCGTAGGGGCTGTCCGGCCGGGCGGCGGCGGCCTCCCGCAAGGTGGCGAGGCCGTCCTGCTCGCGGCCGAGCAGGCGCTGGACGTGGCCGAGGCTGGCGGCGGCGTCGGCGAAGCCCAGCTCCATCGCCTGGCGGTAGCGGGCTTCGGCGGCCTCGAAGTCGCCTTCGCGCTCGTAGGCCTCGCCGAGCTTGTGCTCGAAGGCCGGGCGCAGGACGTCCTCGCCGGGTTCGAGCGCCGCGCCCAGGAACAGCGCCAGGACACCGCCAGCGGCGCCGAGGACCGCCAGGCGTTGGCGCAGGGCCAGCCCGCCGATCGCGACCACCACGGCAACCGGCAGCGCCGGCATGCGGTAGCGCGGCGAATAGAAGAACAGGCACACCACCAGCAGCGGCAGCAGGAACAGCAGCGTCTCCTCGAAGCCCGCCCGGCGCCGCAGCAGTGCCGCCGCGAGCAGCAGCGCCGCCGGCACCAGGACCAGCGGCGCCGGCACCGCGCCGTTCCAGGGCCGCAGCCCGGCCTGCCGCTCCAGGTAGGGAACGGCGACGTCGCCGGTGGCGTGGGCGCCGAAGTACAGCCCGATCTTGCGCAGCACCAGCGCCGCCGCTGTCCCCGGATATTCGAAGATCCAGTCGCTGCCGCGCTGGCGGAAGTAGCGGCTGGTGCCGCGCCAGCTCTCCTCGCCGGTGGCCTTGGCGGCCATCCGGTAGGCGTCGCGGTTCTGCTTCAGCCGCCCGCTGCTGACGCCGGGGATCGGGTGGTAGCCGCCGTCGGCTCCCGGGGCGTTGCCGTGGACGAAGGTGACGCCGGCCTGGGCGCTGACCAGGATCGGCTCGCCGCAGGCCAGGCTGTTGTGGATGGTGGCCGGGGCGATCACCAGCAGCGCCGGCGCCAGGAGCATCAGGGCCCGCGGCGGCGCGGTGCGGCGGCCGTCGCGGAGCCGCCAGATCACCAGCAAGGGCAGCGCCAGCAGCATCGCCGGGTTGGCCAGCACGTTGAGGCCGGCGACCGCGCCCAGGGCGGCGTCGCGGAGCGGCCGGTCACGGTCGCGGGCGAGCTGCATCAGCCGCCACAGGCCGACGACCAGCAGCAGCTGGAGGCTGGAGTTCAGCAGCCGGCCGACCGCGTAGGCCGGATCGGAGAGCAGCAGGAACACCAGCGCCGCCACCACCGCGGCGGCTTCGGCGGCGCGCGGGCTGCCGGGCCAGGGCCGCCCGGGACCCGCCTCGGCGGTCGCCGGACCCAGGAAATGGCGCCGGGCGGCGCCGCCGAGCAGCCAGGCGGTGGCGGCCTGCAACATCGCCTGCACCGCGTAGACCCCGGGCCGGCCGAAGCCCAGGGCCCGCAGCAGGCCGAGGAAGTAGGGGG
>JACNJP010000550.1 GCA_014382465.1 Planctomycetota bacterium | reverse complement strand
CCCCTCATCCCGCGAGTGCCCGGTTTCTTTTTTTTGCAGGCGAAGGCCAACATCCTAGGTCGTACAGCGGGGTTGGGTTCCGAACGTGTCCTGGTCCCAGCTTGCGCGCCCCACTTGAAGGCCCGCCACTTCTTCCTCGCCCAGGGCAAGGCCGACGCCGAGGTCATCTACTTCGCCGCCCGTGACATGACCAACGGCACCTACGCCAAGCAGGGCGACCCCTTCGGCGAGGCCGAGAAGCGCGCCGCCAAGGCCGCCGCCGAGCTCGCCGCCGGCGCCGACTGGGCCACCGTGCTGCTCAAGTACAGCGACCTGCCCGAGGCCTACCCCGGCTCGCAGTCCGGCATGCCGACGCCCCAGCGCGGCCGCTTCGGCGCCATGCCGCGCAACCAGATCCGCGACTTCCTGGGCGAGAACGACTACTTCGACGTCCTCTACGGCCAGTCGGCCGGCGACCGGATCTTCTTCGACGCCGAGCCCGGCACCATCTACGGTCCGGTGATGGGCGCCACCGGCTGGTGCATCTACAAGCTGAACCGGCGCCTGCCTCCCGAGGTCGAGCTCGACTTCGAGAGCAACCCGCGCCACCAGTACTTGGTCAAGGACGACCTGCTCAACGTCCGCTTCTTCGCCTTCGTCGACGAAGTGATGGCGTCGGAGTAGGGCGCACGGGAGAATCGCCGGGCTTTGGCCCGTAAGACTGGACTCCGAGAGACCTACCGCCGGATGCTGCCGTACCTGCGGCGCTACCGGCGGAAGGCGGCCCTGGCGGTCGGCCTCGGGGCGGTCGCGGCGCTCGGCTCGAAGGCGAACATCGCCTTCCTGCAGCCTCTGGTGAACCGGCTGTTCCCGGAGATGAAGTCGGCTGGCGCCGGAGTCACCAGCCTCGGGGCCTTCGACGATTGGCTCGGACGGACGCTCTCGGGGCTCGACCTCTTCGGCCTCGGAGAGGGCGCCAGCATCGTCATCGTCCTGGGCGGCTGCCTGCTCGTGAGCGCCGCGGTCTTCTCGCTGATCCAGTACGTCTTCCTGCGGCTCTCGCGGATGCTCGGGGTGTGGATGGTGGCCGATCTGCGCCAGGACCTGGCCCGCCACGTGCTCGACCTGGGCATGCGCTACCACTCCGGGCGGCGGCTCGGGGACCTGCTGTCGCGCCTGACCGCGGACGTCAGCACCAGCCTCAGGCTGCTGACCCTGGTCGTCGAGGAGCTGATCCAGGAGCCATTCAACATCCTCGCCGCCTTCACCGTCGCCTACCTGGCGGCGCCGACGGCGACCCTCGGCATGCTGGTCTTCCTGCCGATCCTGGCGCTGCCGATCGTGATCCTCGGGCCGAAGGTGCGCAAGCGGAGCCAGAAGTCGCTGGCGAAGTTCGGCGACACCACCCAGGCCATGACCCAGATGTTCTCCGGCATCCGGGTGGTCAAGGCCTTCCGCATGGAGGAGCGGGAAGCCGAGGAATTCCGCCGGGTCAACCAGGAGTTCGTCCACCAGACCGACCGCATGGTGAAGACCCAGGCCACCAGCCTGTCGATCACCAATTTCCTCGCCCAGGGCGGCATCGGGGTGGCCATCGGGCTGATCGCCCTGGCCAACCACCTGCTCGAGGAGAAGCTGTTCGTCGACGTCGGCGCGATGGTGGCCTTCTTCGCCGCCACCGGCTTCCTGTTCACCAGCGTCAAGCGGCTGACCAAGGCGGCGTCCATCATCTACTCGTCGATGGGCGCCACCGAGCGGGTCTTCGAGGTGTTCGACCTCGAGCCGGAGATCCACGAGGACAGCGGCCAGCTGCCCTTCACCGGCCTGAAATCAGAGATCCGCTTCGAAGGGGTCGGCTTCGACTACGGCAGCGGCGACGCGCCGGCGATCAAGGACGTCAGCTTCACGGTGAAGCGCGGCGAACAGATCGCCCTGGTCGGCTCCTCCGGGGCCGGCAAGAGCACGCTGCTGGACCTGGTGGCGCGCTTCTACGACCCGACCGAGGGCCGGATCCTGGTCGACGGCGTCGACCTGCGCCAGCTCAAGGTCTCCGACTGGCTGAACCGGCTGGCGATGGTCGGCCAGCAGCCCTTCCTGTTCCAGACCAGCCTGCGCGAGAACGTCCGCTACGGCCGGCCGGAGGCCGGGCCGGAGGAGGTCGAGCGGGCCTGCCGGGCCGCCTACATGGACGAGTTCGTCGGCGGCCTGCCCCTGGGACTGGACACCGAGGCCGGGGAGGCCGGCGCCCGGCTCAGCGGCGGCCAGGCGCAGCGCGTGACCATCGCCCGAGCCATCCTGCGCGACGCCGACGTCCTGCTGCTGGACGAGGCCACCAGCGCGCTCGACTCGGAGTCGGAGCGGCGGGTCCAGGACGCGCTCGAGAACCTGGTCCAGGGGCGGACCACCTTCGCCATCGCCCACCGCCTCAGCACGATCCGCAAGTCCGACCGGATCCTGGTGTTCGAGCAGGGCCGGATCGTCGAGGACGGCAGCCACGACCAGCTCGTCGCGCGCGGCGGGATCTACGCCAAGATGTGGCGGCTGCAGGCGGACTCGGGCTCAGGCCTCTGAGGGGCCCACCAGCACCACGGCCTGGACGTCGATGCGCCCGGCGTCGCCGCCCTCGGTGGTCTTGCCCTTGAGGTTGACGCGGTCCAGCGGCAGGCCGAGCAGGCCGGCGAGGGATCCGCGGACCGCCTGACGCGCCGGGGCCAGCCTGGGCCGGTCGCAGACCACCACCAGGTCGGCCGACAGCGGCCGCAGGCCGAGGCCGGCCAGGCGGCGAAGGGCCTCGCGCAGGAAGGTGGTCGAGTCGGCGTCCTTCCAGGCCGGGTCGTGGTCCGGGAACAGGCTGCCGAGGTCGTCCAGGCCGGCGGCCCCGAGCAGCGCGTCGGTGAGGGCGTGGAGCACGGCGTCGCCGTCGCTGTGACCGGCCGGTCCGAGCTCCGAGGCGATCTCGACGCCGCCGAGGACGCAGCGCCGTCCCGGCTCCAGCCGGTGGCGGTCCCAGCCGAGGCCGACGCGGGGGGCGTGACGCAGGTCGGTCATGGTGTGCTTGCCTTGCAGCCGAGCAGGGCCCGAGCGAGCTCGAGGTCGGCGGCCGTGGTGATCTTGATGTTGTCGGTGGGGGACGGGACCAGCGCCGGCGGGTGGCCGGCGGCCTCCAGCAGCATGGCCTCGTCGGTCGGCAGGCCCAGGGCCGGATCCCAGCGGAGGAAGGCCTCCAGCAGCCAGTCGCGGCGGGCGCCCTGGGGTGTCTGGGCAGACCACAGGGCTTCTCGGGGAACGGTCTCGGCCACGGTTCCGTCGGCCGCGGCCCGCTTCAGGGTGTCCGCCACCGGCGCCGCGGCCAGCGCCGCGCCGCGCTGCCGCACGGCCGCCGCCACCGCGTCGAAGGTGGCCGGGCAATATTTGCGTAAGGGTAGCAAGGTTTTTGTTGAGGGCCAGTTAA
>JACNJP010000180.1 GCA_014382465.1 Planctomycetota bacterium | reverse complement strand
GCCCGGCGGCGGCCGGTCGAAGGAGACCCGGCCGTTGCCGCTGCCGACCCCCGGGAAGGGCCGCCGGCCCGGCCCCAGCCCCCCGGGGGGCGGGCCGAAGAACCCGCTGGGGTCGACCGCGCCGCCGAAGCCGCCGCCCTTGATGGCCACGCCGGCCCCGATCAGGCGGCCGGGGCCGTCGGCGTCCAGCAGCCGGTGGCTAGTCGCGCCCTGGAGGCCGCGCTCGAGCTTCCAGCCGGAGTGGAGGCGCCAGGGTCCGAGGGCGGCGTCGGACCAGTAGAGGTTGAAGCGGCACAGGGGCACCTCGAAGGCCTCGTTGTGCACCTCGACCCGGATCCCGTCGGAGAAGGGCAGGGGCAGGTAGCTCTCGAGGACCAGCCCCTGGCCCGGATCGTAGCTCACCCGGGTGAGGTGCGAGGCGCCGGCGGGCAGGGCCGAGCTGGCGCCGAAGAAGTCCCCCAGCGGGACGTCGACCTGGCGCTCCTTGTCGGCGATGACGCGCAGGCGCAGCCCGCGGTAGAGCTGGTCGAGGTCCAGGTCGGCGGCGTTGGTAATCTCCAGCCGGAACCGGTGGACGGTCCCGCGGCCGCGGATCTGGCCGCTGATCTGGCTGTTGGTCTGGACCCGCCCGATGGTGGTGGTCCGTCTCCGCGGCTGGAGCAGGAACTCGCCGCGGCCGAGCATCCCGGAGACCAGGTCGTAGGCCTCGGCCTGGCGGCTCCAGAAGCCGGCGTCGGCGGGCGCCAGGCCCTCGGGTCCGGCGGCGGTCTGGACCTCGACCCGGAAGTCGAGCCCAGCCTCGGAGCAGCTCACGCGGACGCCGTCGGCGAAGGGCACCGGGACCAGGGAGTCAAGGCTGCCGCCGGCCCGGGAGACCAGGCGGCCGGCGAAGGCCGGCAGGGCGCCGGGGTCGGCGAGGTCCAGCCGCAGGGCCGGCTCCTGCGCCCCGCCGAAGTAGAAGCGCAATTCCCCGCTGGCCCGGGGGAGCCAGATCCGGCGGATGACCCCGGCGCCGTCGAGCCGGAACAGGTCCGCGCCGGCGGCGGCAGTGCGGCCGCTGAAGACCTCCAGGCCCTCGCCCTCGGCCGCCGGCCGGCACAACGCCGAGAAGTCGATCAGCGCCTTCAGATGCTGGCCCGGCGCGGAAGCCGGGCCAGGATCCTGGAGGACGGCGGTCAGGAGGAGGGCGGTGAGCAGCATCGGGGCGGCGGGCGAGGGTCGGCGGTCCAGGTCCTATCGTTTGGAACCGACGGCCTTCTTCACCTTCCGCTTGCTCTTGACGACCTTCTTCTTGGTGGCCTTGCGGGGAGTTTTGGCCGCCGCGGCCTTCTTGCGGGTGTTCGCGCCCTTGGCCCCCGGCTTGCGCCCGGGCTTCTGCCGGCCGCTGCTGAGCCCGATGGCGTCCAGCTTCTCCGCCAGGGCCGTCTTGTCCAGGCCGCGGATCTCGGCGATCCCCTCGAGCTGCTTGGCGCGCGGGTTGGTGCGGCCCTTCTCCCACGACCAGACTGTGTTGAGGCCGACGCCCAGCAGCTTGGCGAGGGCGGCCTGGGAGAGGCCGTGGCGCTTGCGCAGGACCGCGATGGTGTCCTTGCGCCAGCGGATCGGCGCGCCACTGGGCTCGGGCGCCGCCGCCGGCGGCCTCCCGCCGCCGGCGGCGATCGACTTCCGCAAGGCGGCGAGCTCCTTGTGCTGCAGGGCGACCTGCTTGCGCAGATCGGCGACCCGCTGGCGCTCGCGCAAGAAGCTCTTCTTGAGGTCGCTGGTGAAGGCCTTGGCTTCGCTTCGGGCGAGCCGCCGGATCTCAGATTTCAGGACGCTGGCGAGGTTGACCATTCTCGTTTCTGGGCTCGCCGGACTGGGGGGAGATCCGGCTGGAAGCGGGCGAGGTTAGCACAAGTGGGAAGCAATGCGGGAAGGAAACGGGCGCGGGCGCCCTCCGCCGGCGCTGCTAGAATTTTCGGTGATGGCACAGAACCTCGTCGAGAAGATCGTCCAGGCCTACGCCGTGGGCCTGGAAGCGGGGCAGCAGGTCCGGTCCGGCGACTTCGTGACGGTGCGTCCGCGGCACGTCATGACGCACGACAACACCGCCGCCGTGATGCAGAAATTCGCCGGGCTCGGCGCGGCCGAGATCGCCGACCCGCGCCAGCCGGTGTTCGCCCTCGACCACAACGTTCAGGACCGCTCCGCCGAGAACCTGGCCAAGTACGCCGCCATCGAGGGCTTCGCCGGCGTCCACGGCGTGGACTTCCACGCCGCCGGCCGCGGCATCGGCCACCAGGTGATGGTCGAGGAGGGCTACGCCTGGCCGGGCTCCCTGGTGGTCGCCTCCGACTCGCACTCGAACATCTACGGCGGCGTCGGCGCGCTCGGGACGCCGGTGGTCCGCACCGACGCCGCGGCGATCTGGGCCACCGGCGAGACCTGGTGGCAGGTGCCGCCGGTGACCAAGGTGATCCTGAGCGGCGAGCTGCGCCGCGGGGCCTGCGGCAAGGACCTCATCATCACCCTGTGCGGCCTCTACAACCAGGACGAGGTCCTCAACCACGCGGTCGAGTTCGGCGGTCCGGGCATCGCCGCGCTGCCCATGGACGCGCGCCTGACGGTCGCCAACATGACCACCGAGTGGGGCGCCTTGACCGGGGTCTTCCCCTGCGACCCGGTCACCCTGGCGTGGCTGCGCGAGCGCGAAGGCACGCACCCCCACTTCACCCCCGAGGCGATCGCGGCGCTGGCCGCCGGACCGGTGGACGCCGACGTGGACGCCGAGTACGAACAGGTGATCGAAATCGACCTCGCCGCGGTCGTCCCGCACGTCTGCGGCCCGGACACGGTCAAGACCATGGCGCCGGTCTCGGAGCTCTCGGCGCGCCGGATCCCGGTCCACAAGGCCTACCTGCTGAGCTGCGTCAACGGCCGGGTCCAGGACCTCGCCGACGCCGCCGAGGTCCTCGACGGCCGCAGCGTCGCCGACGGCGTCTCGCTCTACGTCGCCGCCGCCTCGGACGAGGTGCAGCGCGAGAGCGAGGCCCGCGGCGACTGGAGCAAGCTGCTGGCGGCCGGCGCCCGGCCCCTGCCGCCCGGCTGCGGCCCCTGCATCGGCCTCGGCGAGGGCCTGCTGGAGGACGGCGAGGTCGGCATCTCGGCCACCAACCGGAACTTCAAGGGGAGGATGGGAAGCCGCGAGGCCCAGGCCTATCTCGGCTCCCCGGCGGTGGTCGCCGCCAGCGCCGTGGCCGGCTTCATCACCGGTCCGGAGCTGCACCCTGCGCGGGCCCTGGAGAAGCGCCTGCGCCGGCCGGCGCGCGCCGCCCGCGGCCGCGACCCCACGCCGATCCTGGAGGGCCTCCCCGCCTCGGTGCGCGGCGAGCTGCTGCTGTGCGACGCCGACAACCTCCACACCGACGGCATCCACCCCCGCAAGTCCCCCTC
>JACNJP010000092.1 GCA_014382465.1 Planctomycetota bacterium | reverse complement strand
ATGGAAATTTCTGGCCCATACTCACTTATTGTTGTTACCGTCAACCAGCCCGCCCGAGCTGCCGCTCTCCTACCGCAGCGTCGAGGAGCCCGCCGGCCTTGTGCTGTGGCGCGCCCGCGCCCGCGCCGCCGCCGCCCGCCGCCAGCCGGAGGCCGAGCGGGACGCCCTGCTGGCGCTGCTGATGATGCCGGGCGTCGACGGCTCCTTCGAGGGCGAGGTGCCGGTCCAGGCCTGGGCCAAGGACCGCCTCGACCGGCTGTTGGCGGCGGAGCCCGACCAGCGCCGGGCGATCGAGACCCTGGCGGCCGGGCGACTCGAGGCCGGCCCGCCCAGCCCTGGCGAGCTGCGGGCCTTCGCCGGCACCGCGGCCCTCGAGGGCTGGCTGCGGCGCGAAGCCGGGCGCGCCGACCTCGACCCCGCCGGCCGGATCCGCAGCGCCACCTGGCTGCGCGACTACGCCGCCGACCCTTCGGCCGTGCGCCGGCTTGTGGAGCAGAACCGCTCGGCGGCGGCCACCGCCCGGCCGCCTCTGCCCGCCGGGCTCGACCTGCTGGCCAGCACCCCGCTGCAGGAGTTCGTGCTCCTCGAGACCGGCCCCGCGCCCGGGGGCGGGGCCTGGCTGGTGCTGCAGCGCGGCGACCGCCTGAAGCTGTCGCGCTTCGCGGTCGGCGCCAACCAGACCGTCGCCGAGTACGACCTCTCGTCGCCGGAACGGGCCTACGCGCCCTCCTTGAGCCAGGGCGTGTTCCTGGACCAGACCGGACTGACCGCGGTGTTCCTCGATCGCTGGGTGCGGCTGGACGCCGACGGCGGCGCGCGCGAGTTCCGCTTGCCCGGCAACAGCCAGCGGGTGTCGCCGGTGCGCTTCGGCGCCCTGTTGGCGCTGCTGCTCGAGTGCCCGCGCAGCGAACACCGGCTCCAGATCCGCGACCTGGCCACCGGCGAGACCCTGGTCGACCAACTGCTGAGCCTGGATCCGGAACTCAGCAAGGAGCTGCGCTTCGACGGCGACCGCGCCTACGTCATCTCGATGTACCGGCGCCAGATCGCGGCGCTCTCGGTGACCGATCCGACGCCCCGCGTCATGGAGGCCCCGATCGGCCCGGCCCAGGAGGTGCCGCAGATCCAGACCTTCGGCGCCGGCCTGGCCATCCCCGACCTGCGCGGGGCGCCGGCCCTGGTCCTGAGCCTGCCGGACTCCTCGCAGCGGCTCTCGCTCCCCGACCTGCCGCCGATCTTCTTCGGCGCCGGCCCCGGCGTCGGCTGGATCCAGCAGCCGCCCTTCCCGCACGAGGGGGCGCTGGCCTCGCGCTTCGGCTGGCTGCCCGAGGGGGCCGACGCGCCGGCCACCCGCAGCCTGACCAGCGGCGAGGTGCTGTTCCTCCAGCGGCCGGCGCGGGCGGTGCGCCAGCACATGCGCCTGCCGACGCCGGAGCTGCTGACGCTCGAAGACCGGCGCACCCTGCGCCTCTATCCGCTCGCCGGCGACATGAAGCCGCGCTGGAGCCTCGAGCTGCCGGGCCTGCCGAGCACGCCGACCGCGGTCCTGCCCGAGCGCGGCGCCGACGGCTGGCTGGTGCCCCTGATCGCCCGCCGCCGCGGCTACGGCGCCGAGCTCCAGATCCACCTGGTCGGCGAGGACGGCGAGCTGCGCGCCAGCGCCAGCTGGGACGCCGGCCCCGTCCACCCCACCTCCTCCTCGGTCCGCCTGCTCCCCGACGGCACCGCCCTGGTGCGGAACGGCAGCACCCTCTCCCTCCTCGGCAAGCGATGATCCTGACCGCCGCCCTGATCCTCTTCGCCCAGGCCGACGCCTCGGTGCTCAGCCCGGAAGGGCGCCAGGCCGCCGAGCGCGGCCTGGTGGTGCTGGCCGAGCGCCAGCGCTCCGACGGCTCCTGGTCCGGCGACGTCGGCTACAAGACCGAGGACCACTACCGGGCCTGGAACTACGACGTGCCGCACCTCGGGGTGACCGCGCTCGCCGGCATGGCCTTCCTCGCCGGCGGCCACGTGCCGGGCCGCGGCGCCTACGGCGACGTGGTCGAGAAGGCGGTCGACTCCGTCATCGGCCAGATGCAGCCGAACGGCTACTTCCAGGCCCACGAGTCGCGCATGTACTCGCACGCCTTCGCCACGCTGTTCCTGGCCGAGGCCTGCGGCATGAGCGAGAACGAGCTGCTGCGGCCGGCCCTGCAGAAGGCGGTCGACCTGATCGTCGACAGCCAGAACCGCGACGGCGGCTGGCGCTACACGCCCTACACCGAGGACGCCGACATGTCGGTCAGCGCCTGCCAGGTCATGGCGCTGCGGGCGGCCCGCAACATCGGCCTGCAGGTGCCGCGCAGCACCATCGACCGGGCGGTCAAGTACGTCCGCGACAGCGCGGTGCGGCCCGGGGACCGGGTGCCCCACATGCCCTGGAGCGACACGCCGCCGCGGCCGGGGGCCTTCTACTACCAGCCGCTCCACGCCACCGGCAACGAGGGCTCGCGGGTGACCTGGCCGCTGACCGCCGCCGGCGTCACCATCCTGACCCACGCCGGCATCCACGCCGACCGCGACATCGACGCCGGCCTGGACTACCTCGAGCGCTACCACGAGCGCACCAACGAGGTGTGGGGGCTGACCAACCAGGGGCACTACTACTTCTGGTACGGCCACTACTACGCCGTCCAGGCCTTCCACATGGCCGGCGGCGAGCGCTACCAGCGCTACTTCCGCGAGCTGGAGCGGGTGCTGCTGCGGATGCAGTCGGCCGACGGGAGCTGGCCCAACCGCACCGGACCGGGGAGCAACTACAGCACCGCCACCGCCTGCCTGCTGCTGCAGATCCCGCGCGAGTATCTGCCGATCTTCGAGCGATGAACCGCCTGCCCGCGCCCGTCTTCGATGCCCTGCGACGCCTGGAGCGGCGGATGCTCGGCATCCTGCTGACCTACGGGGCGGGCAAGCTGGCGGTGACCGGCACCGGGCTGCTGGCGGCCCTCTACCTCCTCGACCGCAGCTTCGAGCCGCCGCCGGAGGCCCGCGTGGTGCTCGCCGTGGCGGCCCTGGCGGTCTTCGGCCTGCGGGTGTGGAAGCGGCTGCTGCTGCCGCTGCGCCGGCGGCCGGCCCCGCGCGACCTGGCGGCGCTGTGGGAGCGCAGCCACCCGGACCTGGGCGGCCTGCTGGCGTCCGCGGTGGAGCTGCCGGTGGCGGCCGCCGGCACCTCGCAGGCGCTGCTGGACCAGGCCCGCGAGCAGGACGAAGCGGCGACCGAGGTCCTCGTGGCGTCGCGCGCCGCGCCGGCGGCCCGGGCCCGCCGCTCCGGCCTCCGCGGCCTGGCCGCGCTGGCGCTGGCGCTCGGCCTCGGCCGGTGGCTTTCCTGGGCGTCCTCGGTCTTCCTCGTCCGCCCGTTCGCCGGCCAGCAGGCCCGGCCCACCGCCCCCACCCC
>JACNJP010000093.1 GCA_014382465.1 Planctomycetota bacterium | reverse complement strand
AGGCCGAAGTCAGGGGGGGAGTCAGAATCAGGGGAAACAGCAGGGCCTCGAGCGGGTCCACCGGCCGCCGGCCGAGCTCCTCCAGCAGGACCGCGATCGGCGGCGGACCGGCGGCCGGCGGCAGCGTCTCGGCCAGGCGCAGCACCAGCCAGGCGCGGTCGCCTTGGAGCTGCAGCGGCCCGATGACGTCGCCGGGGCGGGCGGCGGCCGTGGCGGCGCCAAGCGGATCCGGCAGGTAGGCGGGCAGCAGGCGCTCGCCCTGGCCGTCGATGCCGCGGTCGGCCGATTCGCCGGCCAGCGCGCGCGGATCGGCGCCCTGGCGCAGCTCGCCGGCCCAGCGCCTGGCGAGCGCCTCGTCACCGGTGATCAGCAGGTGCAGGCGGTGGCGCCGCCCGAGCTCGGCGTCGGCCCGCAGCACCAGCTGGTAGAGCAGGTTGCCGGCCAGGTGGCGCCGGACCTCCCCGCGGACCTCGGCGCCGTTGCGCCCGTAGCGCTCCCGCGCCCAGGCCTCGAAGCTGCCGCCCTCGGGGAGGGCCGCTTCGATGCTCCCGATGGCCATCCGGAGCGCCTCGTCGACCTCGGCCGCCGGCGCCTCGATGCCCAGCCGGCGCCCCTCCAGCCGCGCCAGCTCGGCGCGCATCAGGCTGCGGGCGAGGGCCCTGCTCTCCTCGGGGAACAGGAAGGCGGCCTCGGCGGCGAAGGCGCGGGCGTCGAGGGCGGCGTCCCTCACGCGCATCTCGGGCAGGGTGCTGGCGGTCCCGCTGGAGCCGGCCGGTGCGGCGCAGGCGCCCAGGGCGGCGGCCGCCAGCAGGGCCGCGAACCGGCCCCGGTGAGCCGGGGCGCGCATCAGCGGAAGGTGATCGAGCGCTGGACCTGGATCGTGTGGCAGGTCGGACAGGGTACGCGGCGCTGGCGGCTGCCCTGGGAGCCGAGGTCGATGCTGGTCAGGTAGCCCTGGCCACCGCAGGCGCCGCAGTAGCCGAAGCTGACGTGGGTCACCTCGTAGTCGCCTGAGAACTCGGCGTAGTAGGCCAGCAGGAACTGGAAGCGCTGGCTGGCCGTGGCCCTCCGCCACCAGTCCTCCGGCGAGACCTCGTCCTGGCCCGCGGCCCGCTGCCGGGTCCGCTCGAGGTTGTCGATGTAGCGCTTGGTGCGGGCCTCGATCTCCTTCTGGGCGGCGGTCTTGCCGCTGTCCTCGTCCTCCTCGGCCTCGGTCAGGCCGGCGCGGGCCTTCTCCTCGCCCAGGATCCACGAGCCGTTGCCGAAGGTGGCCTGGTGGCGCTTGCTGCCGTGGTCGACCCGGGCCTGCCACAGGGCGTCGAGCTCGCTCGGGTCGAGCGGGCCGGCCATCTCGACCAGCTCCTCGGCCAGCCGGGCGCGCATGAGCTGCGGCAGCTCGTTGGTGGACCACTCCAGCAGGTCGTCGACGGCGGCGTCCTTCTGCAGCGCCTGGCCCTTGAGCAGGGTCGCGGCGACGATGAACCAGCGGCGCGAGAGGAAGCGCTCCATGCTCACCCGGCGCCGGCCGTCGAAGCGGTCCAGCAGGTCGAGGTAGTCGCCCTTCAGCTGCGAGTCGGGGAAGCTGCTGCCGAACTCGGCCAGCGCCTCCTGGGCGGCGAGGTAGCGCTCGCGGTTCATGAGCTGGCGGACGCGCTCGAGCAGCTCGGCCTGGTCCTTGTTCTCCAGCGACAGCCGGATCGACCGGCGCGCCGGGTCCAGGCGCTTGAGCAGGCTGTCGTCGCCGCTGGCCTCGGCCAGCGACTGCGCCAGGTCCAGGTGCTCCAGCGCCCGCTCGAGGGCGAAGACGCTCTGCAGCTCGAGCGCGAACTGGTAGTGGGCGGTGGCGCTGCCGGCGTCGAGGTCGAGGATCCGCTCGAGGTAGAACTGCTCCGGCGTCAGCACCTCGGGCGCCGGCACCCGGATCTTCTCCGGCGGCGCCGCCAGCCGCGTCCGCGGGATCAGGCTGACGGTGTTGTGGGACCGCAGCTCGATGTTGTCGACGTCGGTGCGCAGCACCCGCCCGGTCAGGACCTGGCCGTTCACCAGCAGCAGGCGGTCGGCCTCGACCTCGGGGACGCTAGTCTCGATCTTGTAGCCCAGCCCGGAGCGCAGGCGCTCAGCCTCGCCGGGGAACAGGTCGCCCCAACCGAAGCGGAAGCGGGCGCCGTCGAGGGTGCGGGTGACCGCCAGGCCCTCGAAGTCGTGGTCGACGATCTCGCACAGCAGCACGCGGCCGTCGCGCATCTTGAGGATCACGTCCTCGGGTTCGGCCGCCTGGGGCAGCAGGAAGGGCAGGCAGAGCAGAGCGGAGATCATTTAACCATCCTCCAGGAGCAGGCGGCGCTCCATGGGCACGGCGCGGGGCAGCAGGAAGGCCACCCCGACCACCGGGCGTTCCGGACTGCTGCGCCAGACGCTGAGCTCGGCGCGGCGCAGGTCGGGGTCCCCGGCGTCGGCGACGCGGAGATCGTAGTGGTAAGCGGGCGCGCCGGGGACCGGCTGCGCCGTGACGCTGCGCAGGCGCAGCACCGAGCCGTCGTCCTCGAGCAGCCAGGCGTCCGCCACCAGGCTCTCGACCAGCTGCTCGATCTGCGGCGCCAGCTCGGCGTGGGTGCGGGCCCGCTGCTCCTGGTCGCCGCCGAAGTGGAACAGGCCGAGCAGCGAGGTGACGCCGAACAGGAAGATGGCCATGGCCACCAGGACCTCGATCAGGGTCATGCCGCGGCGGCGCCTCACGGCTGCACCCTCCGGCCGCCGGCGGGCAGCGAGAAGCTGGTCCCGGCGGGCTGCGCCAGGTAGACCGGCGCGCCCCGCGGGTGGGCGGCCGGCGCGGTGCCGCGGGCGCCCCGCTCGCGGGCGGTGAAGCTCGGGAAGCCGCCGCTGAGCCCGAACCACTCGGTGCCGATCAGCGCGAACGGCGAGAAATCGAGCGGCGCGCTGCCCCGCAGGGTCAGGGCCGCGCCGGAGCTGCCGAGCTCGGCGTCGAGGGTCGGCGGCTTGGTCCGGGCCCGGCCGCTGACGCGCTCGAGCGACAGGAAAAGGCGCCGCGGGAAGTCGAAGGGCGCCTCGGGGGCCACGGTGGCCCGGCTCCGGCGGCTGCCGTCGCTGTCCTCGACCTCGAGGTCGAGCCAGGCGACGCCGTCCAGCACCGCCAGGCCGGCGCCGAGCCGCGCCAGCTCGTCGGCGTAGGCGTCGCGCAGCAGCGAATCGCCGGCCCCTTCGGGCTGGGAGTAGCGCACCAGCCGGCACAGCCGGGTGGCGGTGTCAACCTCGGGGACCAGCAGGCAGGCGGTCGCGACGCCGCGCCCGCCGCCGGGGCCGCCCTGCGGCGGGCCTGCCGCCTCGGCCAGGGAGCGCGCCCGCGGCCGGAGCGCTGGCGCCTCCGCCCCCGTCGCGGGGCCGTGCGCGCCGTGGGCCGGGGCTCGCGGGGCTG
>JACNJP010000094.1 GCA_014382465.1 Planctomycetota bacterium | reverse complement strand
GCGCGCACGAAGTCGGCGGTCCCGGCAGCCATCCGGCGAATCGCCCCGATCTGGGCGGTGGCCCAAGCCGCGGTCTGCTCGACAGCGCGGAGCATGTAGATCAGCCAAGGTTCCCAGGCGCCATCCCGCGTCACCGCCAGCAGGAGCCGATAGTACTCGCCCTTGTTGGCGATGATGTACCGGCTGAGGTAGAGGATCGGCAGCGGTAGCAATCCCTGCTCCACCAGGAAGAGGATGTTCAGCACGCGCCCGGTCCGCCCGTTGCCGTCATGGAAGGGGTGGATGGCTTCGAATTGGTAGTGGCAGGCCGCCATTCGGACCAGCGGGTCGAGCTCATCCGCCTCGTGCAGGAAGCGCTCCCAGTTGGCGAGCAAGGCGCGAATCCGCTCTTCGTCATCGGGCGGCATGTAGATCACCTCCCTCGTCGCCCGGTTCACGATCGCCGTACCGGGAGCCTGGCGCAGCGACATCTCGACTCCCTTGATCCGACTGCACACCGTCTCCGCCGCGCTCGCGTCGAGCGGCTGCTCGGCCAAGTGACCGACGCCTTCGAGCAAGGCGTGCCGATAGCGCAGCGCCTCCTTGGTGGCCGGATCCGCCACCCCGTCGGCGTTCAGGTGCCGGAACAGCTCGTCAGCGGTCGTGACGATGTTCTCGATCTCGGAGCTCGCCTGCGCTTCGAGCAGCGGCAGTGTGCTGATCAACATCGCCGGATTGGGGATCAACTCCGCCGCCGCCTTGAGTTCGGCCAGAGCAGCCCGCGCCAGGATGCACTGCTTCAGGACCGCTCGGGTCTCCAGGTCAGCGGTCGGAGGGAGCTCCGGCAGGGAGTTGAAGGGCCGGTCGGGCCGCCAGGAATGGAGGCTCGTCATGTCGTCAATTTTCTGTTTGGGCGACATGTCGTCAGCTTATGTCGCGGGCGGCGACACGTCAAGAAACCTTGTCGTCATTTTAGAATTATGGCGACATATTTGGCAAAAGACTTGCTCTCAGGGCTCCTTTCGGGATGGAGAAGAGCACCCGGCCCCTCCCACAAGGCGCCAAGCCAGCTCAGCGGACGCCTTCCGAAGTCCTTGGATAACAGCCATTGAACACAAAGCCCGGCCCCGTCCTCAGATCCTATTCTGCCTCCAGGATGCCCATGCCCCCTGACCCGCGCCTCGACTGGTGCTCCGCCCTGGAGCGTTACGGCTGGAAGTGCCGCCAGAAGGCGCCGGCGTCGATCCCGATGTTCCCCGAGGGGCACCCGGACTGCTTCCGCTTCCAGCTCCAGAAGATGGCCTGGTCGTCGCTGCTGTCCCAGGCCCTGCCGGACGCGCTCGCGCAGCGAAGCATGTTCGCCCTCCTCCGCAGCTGGAGCACCGACCCGCTGCTGCTGCTGGAAACCGACGAGCTCGGGCTGATGGCGCTCGACGAGCTGCTGGTCCGCGACCGCGAGCGCGACCCGCCGGTGATCCTGCTGCTCGAGGAGTGGCGGAGCTGGAAGCGGCGCCGAGAGGACCGGGAGTGGGACTGGCACGTGCACGCCTCGGCGGTCATCCGCGCGGAGCTGACCGAAGAGGAGGCGAGTCGGGCCAGGACGGAGCACCCGGTTTCTGCCCGCCACCAGTACTGGCTCCACTGCACCGCCCTCGACTGGGGCCCGCAGCAGGGCTCCGGCCAGGTGCACCTCTGGGCCTGGGCCGAGGGCGAGGAGCCCGAACACCTGGACGGCGACTGGGAGAGCTGGGTGCATTGACCCATTGCGCGGAATCCAATCCGCCAGCACGAGGGTCTATGCTGAACCCCTTTCCCATGCCCTGCCCCTTCTGCTCCACCGCCGCCGACCCCGTGGCCGAGAACGCCGCCGCCGTGGCGCTGCCGGACGGCTTCCCGGTCTCACCCGGCCACACCCTGGTGGTGCCGCGACGCCACGTCGCCTGCCTGTTCGAGCTGGAGGCCGGAGAGCGGGCGGCGGTCTGGGAGCTGGTGGCCTCCCTACGCGCCCGGCTCGCCGCCGAGCTGCGCCCCGACGGCTTCAACGTCGGCGTGAACGACGGGGAAGCGGCCGGGCAGACGGTCGGGCACGCCCATGTCCACGTGATCCCGCGCTACGCCGGCGACGTGCCGGACCCGCGCGGCGGATTGCGCTGGGTGGTACCGGCGAAGGCGGACTACTGGAGCGGCCGGGATGAGGACTGAGCTCGACCGCTCGCGCCAGGCCTGGCAGGAGGTGTTGAAGCCGGGCGCCATGAGGGTCAGCAAGCCGACCTACAAGGTCAGCCTGCTGCTCGTGATCCTCGACGCGATTGACGCCGGCCGTGCCACCGCCGAGCAGATCCCCGCCGGCCAGGCCCTGGGCGAGGCCTTCGACCATTTGCTCATCCGCCACGGCTCCTTCGAGGGGCCGGGGCGGTGGTTCATGCCGCGGCAGTACCTGGCGGCGCGCGAGGGCTCCCGCCCCGATCAGCTCTGGACCGACGACGGCCGCGCCCTGACGGTGAAGCCCATCCTTCGCCCGGTGCTGGAGCGGGCGGAAGGGCGTCTCTGGCTGCGCGGCGCGATCCTCGATTGGTTACAAGCCCGCGGCGACGAACCCTCTCGGTCCCTCGCCCAGGTCCTCCGCCACGACCTCGGAGAGGACGAGCGGCTCCAGGAGGTCGAGCGACTGGAGGAGATCTGGGCTTGGCTCCACACATTGGACAAGCCGGTCACTTCCGAGCAGCTACGCCGGCGCTTCGCCACCTTCGACCCGGCGCAGCTCGATTCCGCCGCCAATTCCCTCGCCCAACTTGGCTTGCTCGTCGCCGAAGGTCCAGGCATCTGGTCCAGCCAGCCCGGGGATCTCGAAACCGGCTGGGCCCTGTCCGAGCAGCTCGCCCGCGGCGACACCGGCATGACCCTGCTCGACACCAAGGCCAAGCGCCGCCAGGGGCAGCGCGCCTGGAGCCATCGCGTGAAGGCCAACTTCAAGGGATGGTGCGCGGTCTGCCCGATCGGCCACCCCCGGATCCTCGAGGGGGCGCACCTGCTTCCGGTGTCGAACCACCCGGAGCGCGGCCTGGCTAAGGACAACGGCGTCTGCCTGTGCCGCAACCACCACAGGGCGATGGACCACGGCCTGCTCGCCTTCGATGGCGGCCGCGTCTTGCACCGCTTCGACGGAGAACAATGCGAGGGGCTGCTCGTCGCGCTCCGGCCGCGGATCCGGAAGCCTGAGGCGGCCTTGGCGGTCGATGGGCTCGATTACCTGCTGGCGCAGTTCCTGAAGGCCGGCTGAACCGTCCATCCGCCGCCGCCAAGCGGGAGGGGCCCTGCCCCTCGCAGGACAGCCTTCCACCCGGTCGGTCTCCCCATCCGCCCAAGCGTGAGAACAAGGGGAGAGCAGAGGGAGTCCCCGGTGGAGACGGCATTCTGAAAAGGGACCCCGCGGCCCTCTGAAAAGGGACCCCCTCC
>JACNJP010000095.1 GCA_014382465.1 Planctomycetota bacterium | reverse complement strand
CTGAGTGGCGCCTGGGTTCGCGGGAAGGGACGGGATCAGCTTCGCGCGGATCTGGAGGAAGGCCTCAGCCCCGAGGATGCCGTCCTCCGATCGGTCCATGGGCAACTCGGAAACCAGCCCGGCCTGCAAGAGGAGTTCATCAGCTACTTTCTCGGACGCCTTCTCCAGGTCCGGATGGTCGACCTTTATCCTGGGCTGAGGCGTTTCCTCGATACTGGGGACCTGGTCCAGTCCGTCCTGGGCGATCTCTGGCCTCAACTCCGGGACCTGGAGTATCGTGACCAGTCCAGTTTCCTGGCGCTCTTGGTCCGGCGGCTCCGATGGAAGGCAGGGGCCCGGAGGCGGGATCTGCATGCCCGAAAGCGGCAGGAGGGGCGGCGCGATTCCTCTGTCCCCTTGGAAAACCTGCCGGGAAAGCCTTCCAGTCCTCTGGATCTCGAGATCGACCGCGAGGAAATCGAGAGAGCTGCGGTGGCCCTGTTCCGCCTCCCCAAGGAGGATCAGGTCGCCGTCCGGCTGCACTTGGCAGGATCGTCCTCGGCCGACCTCGCGGAAGCTCTTGACGTTTCGGTTCCCGCCGCACGGAAGCGCCTTGAGCGCGCGCTCAGGAAACTCCAGCGGATCTTGGGGGCCCAAGGATGAGCAAAGCGGCAGAGGATCTGTTCCATGCGTGGCTGGAAGGGAGGGAGGATGGATCTCGACCGGATCCCGGCGAGTTCTGCAAGGGGCATCCTGAGGAAGCGCGGGAGGGCTTCCGGACCTTGGTCGAAGACTACGAGGGCCTGGTCAAGGTGCTCCAGCGTGGGCCGGATCTCCGCAGTGGAGAAGTATTTGGACGCTATTCCCTGCGCCGTCGGATTGGCCGTGGGGCGACCGGGGTCGTCTGGGAGGCCGAGGAACTGCAGTTCCATCGGTCCGTAGCCCTGAAGATCCTGCACCCCCTGCTCGCACTCTCGGAACATGCGCGGGAGCGCTTCCAGCGGGAATCGGAAGCCGCCGCTCGCTTCGAGCATGCCGGGGTGGCAAAAATCTACGGAGCGGGGGAAACCGACGGTTTCTACTGGATCGCCCAGGAACTGATCGGAGACGGCGCCACCCTCTGGGACTGGATCGAACTCGAGAGGCGCCGTTCCGACCAGACCGACTTCCGGGCCATCGCCCGCAAGTTCGAGATCCTCGCGAGAGCCCTCTCCGCTGCCCATCAGGCCGGAATCCTGCATCGGGACATCAAGCCCGGAAACATCCTGGTGGCCGCAGATGGCAGCTGGAAGCTAGCGGACTTCGGTCTCGCCCAACTCGACGACGCCGTTTCGCTGACTCTGAGTTCGGAAGGCGCCGGAACGCCGGCCTATATGGCGCCGGAGCAGATCACCGGTGGCGTGTCAGCGGCCGATGAACGGAGCGAAGTCTTCTCCTTCGGGGCCACTCTTTATGAGGTCTTGGGTCTGGCGAGGGCCTTCCAAGCGGCATCAAGAGAACAGGCGGTTCACAGGATCCTCCATGACCGGCCTGCCTCACTCGGCAGGGTCAGGGCAGGCATTCCCAACGAGCTCGTCCTCGTGGTCTCCAAGGCCTTGGAGCGCGATCGGGCTCGCAGATATCGATCAATGGAGGACCTCGCAGCAGACCTTGGTCGGTTCGTCGAGGGCGTTCCCGTTCATGCCAAGCCGCCGACCATCGTCCGAAGGACCCGTGCCTGGATGCGGAGAGAGCCCTGGAAAGCCGGTTTGCTTGCGCTTGGCGTAGCGAGTCTCATCTCTGTCAGTTTTCTGTGGAATCGCGCTTCCCTGCACCTTCGTGACACAGTCGAGGCGGCACGTTTGGCGGGAGGGTTCGTGGATCTCCTGGACCCGGACCACGCTGCAACGCAAAGAGTCGCCTCCTTCGAGGCTCTGAAATCCCTCGGCGAACTCGCCGCCAATCGGCTTGGGGAGTTCCCGGAGACCCAGGCCAGAATCCTCCTGGACGTTGGTCGGGGATTGCGGTGGGCGGAGCGGTTTGATGATGCCCTTCCCCCTTTGGAGCGGGCAATGGACCTCGCCAGGAAGCAGTGGGGAGAACACTCCGAGCAAGCGCTCGAGGTAGAACTGCAGTTCGCCTGGTGCCTCGGGCGGGCCGAGCAGCACTCTCGAGCAAGGACGATCCTTGAGGGAATCTTGGAGACGGCGCCTGAAGCAAGAGCAGATCTGCGTGCCTATGCCTTGAATCGACTTGGCCAGGCCTGGTGGGAGATCGCCAATGACCGGAAAGACGGCGGCTTGCCTGGAGAGGATGATGCTCGCGCCCGGGCAGGAGAATTGTGGAGAGAAACTCAAGCGATCCTCGAGGCCCCTGGTATTGGGCTGCCGGCGCTCCGTGCCTTGAATGACCTGGACCTCGGCATTTTCTATTCGACATGGGCAGAGATCGGCGAAGAAGCGGAGGAAGCCGAGACTTTCCTTCAGCGCTCCTACCAAGGCTTTCTCAACAACTTCGGTCCCTTCCACCCGGAGCTGGTTTATGTCCTCGTGGCGCGAAGCGACTACCTCGGGCGACTCGGTCGGAATGAAGAGGCCGCTCAAGAATTACTCCAGGCCTGGAAGATCAGTGCCAAGGCACATGGGGACTCGCACCCTCAGACCCTGGAGTGGCGTCGGTATTACATTGACCGTCTTGAGCGAGCTGGCCGCCTTAAGGAGGCCGAGTTGCAGAGGCTCCAGTTGGAGGCTGAGGGGTACTCCCTCGATTAGTGAAGTCCTGGGCTCCGTGCCTTCCGAGTCATCGCCAGGCAGTTCGAGAGAGCGATGACCAACAGCCTCCGAAGCCGGGGCCGGGCTACCGGCCGAACGGCATGGAGCGGCTGGCTGGAATCCAGCCGCCCATCGCCATGTTGCCCCTCACTGGATGGGGGCGACTTCGACATTGGAGACTCGGAAGGACACCGGCGGACGTCCCCACGCCTCGACGGCCTGGAACCAGATGGACAAGCCGATCGGCAAGCTTGCCGGGACGGTGGCGGAGTAGCCAATCGAGCCAGCAGAAGTGGCGGTGGCCTTCCCGAGGACGGTGATCGGCTGGGCAAGGCCCATCGTGAAGCCGTAGGTGGGGTGGGTGAATACCCCAGTCCCGGCGGTGGAGTAGCAGAACCAGGTCGCCGAGTCCTTGCGGACCCCATCAACAACGAGCGTGACGAACTGTCCGCGGACCAGGGGCGGAACCCACAAGTCGACCGTGTCGTCCAGCGGGTCATTGGGATTGAGTTCGTGGGGGAGGTCGTAGACCCCGTCGTGGTTGAAGTCCTCTTCTCCGTCGGCCAGTCCGCCGCCGTCTGTGTCTGCAAGGACCGGATCGGTCGTCGTTGCGGGATCACCGTCGGCCGCGAAGGCGTCGAAGGCGGAGCCCACCAAGCGGTCGACCTCCCCGGCCTCGAGGCCGTCCTGAAGGCCGTCACCATCTGTGT
>JACNJP010000184.1 GCA_014382465.1 Planctomycetota bacterium | reverse complement strand
GGACACCACTCCGATGATGGCCGACGGGCCGTTCGCCGCTGCCGCTTCCCAGGTCTTGAATGACCCGGGGGTGGACCTCGGCTTGATCGGGTGCGTCCCCCTCACGGCGGCGATGAACACCCTGGAAGCCGGGGAGCACAACGAGGACGTCGATCGCGAGGACAGCGTCGCCGGGCTGCTCATCGCGCTGTGGCGGGCGACCGAGAAGCCCTGGGCGGCGGTGGTCGATTCCGGTCCTCTCTACGACCCTCTGGCCTCGAGGCTGCTCGACGCCGGCCTGCCGACCTTCCGCTGTGCAGACCGCGCCCTCCGCCTGCTGGAGCGGTGGGCCGCCGCTCAGCTGCCGGCGTTTTAGGCCTTCTCAGCCGGGTGTCGCGAGCGCCAGGCCGACGCTGACGAACACCCAGAAGAACAGGCAGAGAGGCAGGCCGAGCCTCAAGAAGTCCGAGAATCGGTAGCCTCCAGGTCCGAGCACCATCAGGTTCACCTGGTGGCCCATCGGGGTGGCGAAGGCGTTCGAGCCCGAGAAGGCGATGGCCAGCAGGAAGGGGCGCGGATCCTCGAGACCGAGGGACCCGGCGGTCGCGAGGGCGATCGGCGTCAAGAGGACGGTGACCGCGTAGGGCGAGGTCAACTGGTTCAAGAAGGTGCCGACGAACAGGAGGCCGCTCGCCACCGCCGCCGGCCCTAAGCCGCTCATCAACTTCACGATCCCGTGGGCCAAGGAGTCGGCCAACGCGGAGGTCTTCATGGCCTCTCCGAGCGCCAGAGCGCCGACCACGAAGATCAGGATCGGCCAGTCGATGGCGCGGTATGCCCGCCGAGCGCGCAGGCAGCCGGCGAGGACCATGGCGGTTGCCCCGGCCAGGGAGACCATGGGGATCGGCAACCACTCGCTGAGGCCCAGGCCGCCGAGAGAGAACAAGGCGACCACGGCGGCCAGGACCCACAGGGCTCGCCGGCCATGGGCCTTGAGGACCGGCTTCTCGGCGATCCCCTGGAGGAGGAAGAAATCCATCGAGCTCCGCAGCCTTGCCTGCGACTCCTCCGGCCCGCTGACCAGGAGGACGTCGCCGGGCCGCAGGATCATCTGGGAGGCCCGCTCGCGGAAGTGGTGTCCGCCGCGCAGGACCGCTACCACGATCACGCCGAAATCCCTCCACAAGTGGAGGTCGCGGACCTGGCGACCAGCGAGCGTCGAGCGCGGTGCCACCGCCAGCTCGAACAGGACCATCGTGTGGGGATCGAAACGGGTGTCCCCGTGCATCTGCAATTCGAGTCTCGAGCCCAGGTCAAGGAGCCGCTGGACTGGACCGCGCAGCATCAGGACGTCTCCTGGCTCGACCACTTCCTTCCGGAAGGGAGGCCAGATCATGCGTTCATCCCGGACCAGGAACAGCGGCTCGACCTTCTCCAAGCCCAAGGACTGTGAGACGGGACGGCCGATCAGCGGAGAGGACCCGCCGACGGTCAATTCCGTGACGAATTCGGGCGTCGGAGCCGCGGCCAGGGCGACACTCAAGGAGCTCCGGTCAGGGAGGAGCTTCCGTGCCAAATAGACCGTAAGTGGGACTCCCACGAGGCACAGCGGCGCCGCGATCGGGGTCATCTCGAACATCCCGAGCGGGGCGGCGCCGTAGGCCTCCGCCGCGCCGCTCGTGAGCAGGTTGATCGACGACCCGACGAGGGTCAGGGTTCCGCCGAAGATCGAGGCGAAGGCCATGGGCATCAACAGCCGCGAGACCGGGATCCCGAGGTCCCGGGAGAGGCCGATGGCCAGGGGCAGGAACACCAGCATCACGGCGGTGTTGCTCGCGACCGCGGAGATCAGAGCGGTCGCGCAGCAGAGGACGAGCAATAGGCGGGTAGGGCTGCCTCCGCTGAGCCGGAGCACGAGGCGAGCCAGGAAGGCCATGGCGCTCGTCCTGGTGAGCCCCTCACCGATCACATAGAGTCCGGCGAGGGTCACGACGGTGCCGTTGCCGAAGCCGGCGAGGGCCGATCTCGCCTCGACCTGCCCGGAGAACACCAGGACCAGGATCAGGCCGAGCCCGATCAGGTCGAGGCTGAGCTTGCCGCTGACGAGGAGGGCGAGCGAGAGGACGGCGATCGCCGCGACCAGGAGGGCGTCTAGACCCATGCCGGATCATATGCGAGCGCCAGGCCCCGAGGGGCCTGGCGCGGTGACCGGATGGGAGGAGGATCAGAAGGTCGATTCGGCGGTCGCGGCGCTCTCGAATCCCTGGATCCAGGAGGCGTCGAACGCAGCCGGCTCGACCTCAGCGCTCATGTTGATCTCGAAGCGTGCCTGGTCCTCATAGGAGGTGGTGGAGTCGGCAGCGGCCAAGACCTCGAGCTGGGCCTCCTGCCGCGCGCGGATCTCCGCAAGCCGGCCCTGGAGGTGGTCCAAGCTGCCGACCTCGTACCGGCTGAGCTGTTCGATGGTCCTCTGGCGCTTCTCCATCAGCTGGATCAAGCGCTCGTTGCGGGCAACCGCGTCGACCTGACGATCGAGCTGCAGAAGCTGGGCTCGGAACTGGGCGGGCTCCGCTTCAACCTGGGCCAGGAGGCCGTGGAGGCGGCCCTCCTGCTGCACGAGGTAGCCGAGGTCACGGACGGCGTCCTGGGCACGGCTGGAGTAGGCGAGGATCGTGTGCTGCACTTGCTCGACCCGCGACCGGATGCGCTGGGCGTGGGCCGCCGGCACCGTGGTGTTGCGGTAGGACACCGGATGCGCGTATTCGCCCTTCAACTGAGAGTCGACGGAAGCAAGCTGAGCCTCGAGGTCGGCCCGGTCCTTCTCCGCCAGGACGACGACGCGGCTGGCGATGGCCTGCTCGCGCTGGAGCTGGCGCTTCTGTTCGTCGAGTTCAGCGATGTCTCCGCGGATCGCGGAGATGCGGCCGGGGTACTCCTTCTCGAGCTTGTGCAGCTGGCGACGGAGCGCGATCGGATCAGAGATGTTCTGGTCGATGACCTGGTTGATGGAAGCGTGGGCCTGGTGGACCACCGCGCCTACGCGATCGGGGCCGGCGATCAAGGCCATGGCGCCGCCGAGAACGACAGCGACGATGAGCAGCTTGAAGAGGGTCTTCATTGTCTTGGGTGCCTACTGGCTTGCGGTTTCCTGGATCTGCCGGTTCCTCCCGGCCACGCAGCCTTGTTCGGATAAAGGGGGGGGGGATTTCGGCGTTTCCCCTGAATCGCAGGGGCCTTGGGTCGTAGTGCCGCCCAAGGGCCAGGACGGCCTAGAATCACAGCATGCTCAGCAATCTGACCACCCGCTTCGTCGGACGGCTCCGGGCCCAGGACCCGGAAGCCTGGTTCGAGCTCTGGGACACTTTCGGTCCCGTGTTGAGGGCCCAGATCGGCCGCTGGGGCTACGGCTGGGTAGGCCCGGAGACCGTCCAGGACCTCTCACAGGAGACCCTCGCGGCCCTCTCGAACAGCATCCACAGGCACGATCCAGCGAAGGGGGCCCGGTTCTCGACCTGGGTCCTGGCGATCGCCAAGCACGTCCTCGGAGACGAATTGGACCGCCGGATGGCCAAGAAGCGAGGGAGCGGCAGGCGGCCAGCCTCGCTGGACGAGTCATGGAGCGGCCAGTCCTCGGTCCCCGCCCCGGACTCCGACTTCGAAGCCGCCATGTTCCGGGCCAAGGTCGAGTCCGCTGTACGCAAGGTGGAGCGCGCGACTGATTTCCTGGATTTCTCGGTCTTCCGGATGAGGGTCCTGGACGGACGCAGCGGCAAGGAGGTCGCCGAAGCCATCGGGATGAGCGAACCGACCGTCAGTCGGCGGCTGAAGAAGGTCCGGGACGCGCTCCGGGTCCAGGTCCAGGAGGTCCTGGCCACGTTCAGCTTCACGGACGAGGAGGTCGCCGAAGCTCGTAGAAACGGACTCGAGCTGAATCCCAATAAGGCCGACGACTCGCGGTTCGATGACGCCCTCGCCGAGATCCTGCTCCACCAGGAGCAATTCCGGCGCCAAACTCTCAGCGAATCCTCGAGGAAGGAACCACGATGAGCGTCACAGGCTTCGGCATCCCGATCTTCACCTTCCTGGCCGTCCTTGGGGCGGCCATCCTCGTAGTCCTGATCGGGGTGAAGGTGCTGAAGCTGATCTTCTGGCTGCTTGGCAGGATCCTCCGTTTCTTGGGCGACGAGGTGCGTGACGTGGTCCGCTTCGCCGGGCACATGATCTCTTCGCTGGTCCTGATCCCGCTGGTCCTCCTGAACCTGCTCTCTGGGAATTTTTCCCGTGTCCACCACTATCGAAGGGCGGTGTTCCAGGAGTTGAAGGACGCTTCGGCCTGTCTCTATCGCATCTATCTACGCAATCCTCTCGCCCTCCTCGGCTTGCTCGATCTGGTCTGTAGCGTCGAGAAGCGGGTTCCTGAGATCGTCCGCCAGGCCCCCGGATCGGATCTCCGGAGAGGGGAGCGAGGCGTCTTCGAGGGATACCGAGTGATCGGGAGCCTCCCGGGCGGCGGGTCAGGGGCGAAGCTCTACATCGCCGAACCGGGCCTCGAGAAGACCCATACCCTGGCCGCCCAGGGATACCCGGCGGTCGGGCGGGTCGTGATCAAGAGCTTCTCCATGCACAACGGCCCATCCCTGCCGCAGATCGTCAGGGAGAGCCGTGCTCTGGAATCTGCCAAGCGGCTGGGCTTGGTGCTCGAGCACGGCCTCGGGGAGCATTACTTCTATTACGTGATGCCTTACGTGCCCGGTGACAACCTCAGCGTGGTCGTCGAGCGGATGCACACCGCTGCTGGGGGAGAAGGCCTGCCGACTCCGCAGCTCCGCCGCGGCGTGGCCCTGGTCTCCGACCTCCTCCTCACCCTCGAGCGGTATCACCAAGGAGGCCTTTGGCACAAGGATGTCAAGCCGGACAATCTGGTCGTCTGTGGAGACCGCGCCTACTTGGTGGATCTTGGGCTGGTCACCCCGCTGGCTTCGGCGATGACCCTCACCACTCACGGCACCGAGTACTTCCGGGATCCGGAGCTTGTCAGAATGGCCATGAAGGGCGCGAAGGTGAATGAGGTGGACGGTGTCCGCTTCGACATCTATGGCTCCGGGGCGGTGTTGTTCAGCGTCATCGAGGGCTCTTTCCCGGCCCACGGAGGCCTCTCCCGGATTACCAAGCGTTGCCCTGAAGCCCTGCACTGGATCGTCAGGCGTTCCATGGCAGAGCTGAACGGTCGTTACTCATCGGCCCGGGAGATGCTCCTGGACGTGCACACGGTGCTCGCTGCCGATGATCCCTTCACTCTGAAGCCGGCTGACCTCCCTTCCTTGGGCGGTCCGCTGCCGCAGCACCTTCCCCAGGAGCCGCCGCCGCTCCAGGAATTCAAGCCCGCTCGTCCCTCGGCAGCGGCGACCTACGGTCACCGCCCGTCCCCGCCGCCGCCCGTCGAAGTGGCGGAACACGCTCCGGCTCCGGCTGCCTCGCCGGGCCGCCGAGGAACCGGGCGCCAGGTCGTCCGCCTGTTCGTCGGCAGCTTCGCCGTCCTGATCCTCATGGGCGCCTTCTTCGCGTTCATCTCTGAGCGTCGGCAGAGCTCACGGTCCGCGACCTTCCAGCACAAGGTCGACGCCATGCAGCAAGAGTATTTCGGCGGCCGCCTGCGTTCCGCCGAGGTAATGATCTCGGGCTTGCCTGAAGGTCGCCCGATGCCGGACGATTTCGGCTCCGTCGTCACGAGAGTCCTACAAGAGAGCGGGCCGCGCGAGGCGAGAGCTGAGGCTCCACGGATCCTCTTCCTCGATGATTTCACCTCTGCCGCCCGACCGGAGTCCATGGCGTGGGGGGACGGCCTCCTCGCCGAGCTCGCGGCGGCTGGCTTCGACACCATCAGCGACCGCGTCGGGGACGAGGACTCGGAGGAATTGGACCTGCTGGCGGGTGCCCGAAAGGCCATGGGGATGCAAGTCCGTGGGCAGGCCTTCGAATCCCTCGCCTCGTTCCTCCGGATGAGCGGCCGCCTGGACGGAGCGGTCTGGATCCACAAGGGGAAGGCCGACCTGGTGGATTGCTCCATCGTCGTCCTGGGCGAAGATGGGTTGGTGAGTCGGCTGAACGGTGCGCTCGGCACCCAGGTCCGCATCGGTACCCTCCGGACAGCGATCTCGTCCGGCAGTTCTCCTGGCCCCAGCCGAGATCACCTTGATTGATTGAGCTAGGATGGCCGGATGCGGCGCCCTGTTGCTCCCAGCCTGGTTCTCCTGTTCGCGGCCGCCTTGGCCGGTCTCTCGCAGTTACGAGGCCAGGACCTCCCCAGAGTGGTGCTGGATCACGACGACCTCGAGATCACTCAGTCCTGCGAGGTGTTCGTCCCGCGCGATCTCGTGATCGAGGACCGCGGTGAGCCCGGGGTCATCCAAGTGACCGGCTCGGGCATCACGATCCGGTTCCAAGAGGGCTCTGCCCTGCGCGGTGCTGAAGCCGGCAGGCCGTGGAACCAGCTCGAAGGGATCGGGATCCGGCTGATCGGGGTGCACGGAGTCACTCTCCAGGGAGTTCGGGCCCACGGCTTCCGCTCTGGGATCTGGGCCAGCGGCTGCGATCGACTCACTGTCGAAGACGCCGACCTATCGGACAACTTCCGCCAACGCCTCGGATCGACGCCGCTGGCCGAGGACGGCGCGGACTGGCTCTGGCCGCACCAGAACGACGGCAACGAATGGCTCCAGGCCTACGGCGCCGCCCTCTATCTGGAGGACGGAGAGGGCGCCGTAGTGCGGCGGGTGCGGGTCAGGCGGGGGCAGAACGGCGTGGTCCTCGACCGGATGAATCGCAGCCAAGTCTATGACAACGACTGCTCCTTTCTGTCGGGCTGGGGGCTGGCCTTGTGGCGATCCTCCGGGAACACCGTCTGCCGAAATGCCTTCGACTTCTGCGTCCGGGGATACAGCCACGGCGTCTACAACCGAGGCCAGGACTCGGCGGGCATCCTGATGTTCGAGCAGTGCAGCGAGAACAGGTTCGTCGAGAACAGCGTGACCCACGGCGGCGACGGCCTGTTCGGCTTCGCGGGGCGGGAGGCGCTCGGCGAGGACGGGGTACACCCCGAGGAGTGGTACCGCCGCCGCGGCAACAACGACAACCTGTTCCTGAGGAACGACTTCTCCTACGCGCCCGCGCACGGCATCGAGATGACCTTCTCCTTCGGCAACCGGTTCATCGCCAACCGGCTGGTCGGGAACGCCATCTGCGGCATCTGGGGAGGCTTCTCGCAGGACAGCCTGATCCTCGCCAATGAGATCGCGGAGAACGGAGGGATGGGCTACGGGCTCGAGCGGGGAGGGGTGAACATCGACCGCAGCCGCGGGAACCGGATCCTCGGCAACCGCTTTCGGGACAACCGCTGCGGGGTCCACATCTGGAGCCTCCCGACCAGTTTCACCGAGCGGCCGTGGGGCAGAGCGAACGACCTTCGGGCGGAGGGGACGGTCGTCTCGGCGAACCGCTTCGATGGCGACGAGCTGGCGCTTCACCTGAGAGGCGACTGCGCCGTTCGTTGGGGGGGGAACCTCCTGGAGGATGTCGGGAAGAGCACCGAGGTCGAGCCGGCGGCTCGGCTCGAGGAGGCCGCCGCGGCAGTCCTGCCGCCAGTACCCTCCTTCGACGACCTTCCAGGAGTCAGCCGGCCGGTGGGCGCCCGGGCCGAGATCGCAGGACGGGAGAACATCGTCGTCGGCCCCTGGGGCCCTTGGGACCACGAGGAGGCCCTCCTGCTGGTCCACTCCGCTGGCCCCGGCTTCGTGACCTACCAGTCCTTCCCTCGGGGGCTGGAACTCGACGCTGAGTGGATCGACGGTCCGCCTCCAGGCGTCGTCGCGACGGAGCTCGAGTCGCAATCCGGTGAGCGGATGGTCCGGTTCGAAGCGACGGAGCCGGGCCTGCACCGGTTCCAGGCGCGGATCCTCGCGGGTGAGGACTCCTGGCCGGTCGAGGGCTGGTTGCTGCTGGCCGACTGGGAGGTGCGTTTCTTCCCCTGGCGGACCGATCCCCGGGAGGACTACGCCGGGTGGCTGGCTGAAGCCGACGCGGCGCCGGTGGTGGTCCTGCCGGGACTCGAGTTCCACTTCGATAGTGGCGGGCCTGAGGGTTATCTGCCTGACCAGGAGCGGTCGAAGTGGCAGGGCGGAGCCGACCACTTCGGCACCCTCGCTTCGGCCCGAATCCCGCTGCCTGCCGGCAGGTACCGCGTTCGGACTCTGAGCGACGACGGCATCCGGGTCCGGGTGGACGGCGATCAGGTGGTCGAGGACTGGACCTGGCACGCCCCCAAGGAGGCCTTCGGTCAGTTCGAGCTCAGGGAGGCCCAGGTCGTCCAACTCGAGGTCGAACACTTCGAAATCGACGGCTTCGCCAAGCTGGTGGTCACCCTGGAGCGAGAAGATTGAGCGTCGAAGCCCTCCGGCTCACGGCCTCTCCTCCAACCAGTCGATGATCGCCCGGAGCACCGTCGGTCCCGCCTGCTCGTTGAGGGTCTCGTGCCGCAGCCTGTCCCAGACGACGCGCGTGACGGCGCCGCCCCAGGCATCGGCGAGGGCGAGCGCCTGCGGATTGCTGACCAGCCTCTCGTCCCCGGCCAGGTTGAGATAGAGCGGGTGCCGGAGGGCCGGCGCCGCGGTGTGAACTCGCTCCAGCGCCCGCTCCATCTCGACGAACCATCGAGGAGTGATCGAGCGGAAGACGAGGGGATCCGCGAGGTAGCGCTCGACCACCTTCGGATCGGAGCACACCCCCTCCGGATCGAGTTCGTTCGACAGCGGCAGCCTCGGGGCGATGCGGGCCAGGACCTTGCCGAGGAGCACCTTCCACCGAGGGGCGGCCGCCGCCACTCCCAGCAGCGGCGAGGAGAGGACCACGGCCGCGACCTGGTCCGGTCGATCCCGGAGCCAGTCGAGCGCCACCAGCCCGCCCATCGAGTGGGCCAACACCAGGTGCGGGCGCCGGAGCCCGCGGGCTGCGGCGTCCAGGTCGGCGTGGTAATCGCTCCAGCGTTCGACGTGACCGCGCCTCCCCGCCGAACGCCCGTGCCCGCGGAGGTCAACTCCCTGGAGGGCGAAGCCCCGGGCGGTCAGCCCAGCGGCGACGTCCTGGTAACGCCCGAGGTGCTCTCCGAGTCCGTGGACCAGGAGGATCTCGCCTCGCGTTTCGGTCGCCGGCTCCCAACGCCGCCCCCACAGCTCGGTGCCGTCCGCCGCTCGAATCGTGGATTCCGTCGCGTTCACGCCGCTCACCGGCCGAGGGAGAGCGGCCGGACGATCTTGGAGGCGGCGGCGTAGGCGCAGCAGAGGAGCATGATGCTGTTCTCGATCAGCTTGGTGCAGATGTAGACCTCGCCGGTGCCGCAGCCGCAGTCGAATTGGACGTCGCAGAAGGCGCCCCCGAGGTCTTGGTGGAGGCCGATCGCCCGCAGGACGACGGCGCCCGAGAACAGGACCAGCATGAGGGCCAGCGTCGAGGCGACAGCGCGCCGCCAGACCCCGAGGATCAGCAAGAGGCCGCCGAGGACCTCGATGGCGGGGATCCAGACCGCGAGGAGGTTCATCGCCAGCGGCCAGGCGGAGGGCACGAGGCCGTATTCCCGGATAGCCTTCAGGAAGGCGACCGGGTCACCGACCTTCTGCAGGCCGAACCAGACCATGGCGCCGCCGCCGGCGAGGCAGGCGAGGAGCAGGAGGGAGCCAGCGCGGGAGGGCAGGCGGTTCATTCGGTTTCGACCGGCAGGCCGGCCGCCTGCCACTCCTCGAAGCCGCCTTCGAAGATGTAGACCAGCTCTGCCGGGATCTGGTGGGTGTAGACCAGCTTCATCGCGACCGACTTGCTGTCATCGCACTCACCGCCGTGGCAGTAGACGATGACCGCGAACGCGCCCTGAAGCTCATTCACGAACCCGGGATCGAAGATGTCCTCCTTCTCCTTGTCCCAGGGGTCGGCGAGGAAGGCGCCGGGGAGGTGGCCGGAGTCGAACGAGGCCCGCCGCCGGGCGTCGAGGAAGTAGATCCCGTTGTCCGAATCCCAGCTCCCGGAGTCCGGCCTCCAGCTGCTCTCCCACCATGCCTGCGCCTCCGGGAGCTGGATCATCTGCCAGGGGGAGGGAGGGCCGCCGCCGTCATCAGGGGGACCGGGCGGCTGGTCGGCTAGGAAGTACTCCCGGCAGAGGTCCAGCCCGCCTGGGTGGACCGCGTTTCCGGCGACGCCGGCCAGCGCCGCGAGGGCCAGGAAGAGGACGGCTTGAAGGAGGATGTGGGACATCGTTTCGTGTGACGGTGAACTCAGCGCCGGATCAGCCGGATCGCGTCGGCGATCACCACGGTCCCCGTCGGCCCCTCGTTGGACAATCCGATCGGGGTGCCGGAGCCGGCCGGGAGCCAGGCGGTGCCGAGGAGGTTCCAGCGTCCTCCCTGGATCCGTTGGTCCACGGTGGTGCTGTGGAGCCGGCCGTTGAGCAGGAGGCCGACCCGCGCGTCAGGGTTGCGGTTGCTGCCAGCCGGCCACCACATCGAGATCTCGTAGCGGCCGGCCTGGGGAAGCGACGGGGTCCACCAGGCTCGCGACGGCGTGGCGCCGGTGCTGGCCCAGCGGTAATCGGGCCCGTACTTGTCGATCGAGGAGGTCCCGGTGGTCCAATTCCCGCTGAAGTTCGCCTGAGGGTTGTCCAGGACCAAGGTCCAGCCGCCGCCGCTCAGCAGGCCATCGATGGCCGCTCTGAGGCCAGGGAGCTCGGCGAACAACAGATCCCCCGGACAGGATGTGCTGCCGACATCCCGGTGTCCGTAGAGGTTGTCCATGAGCCCGCCGAAGCCCGCATACCACGAGCTGCCGAGCGGATCGACCCCGCGCTGGTCGCATTTCCAGGCCCCCAGCTCCGCCATCGCGCCGAGCATGGCGGAGTTGGGTCGTTGGGAGTAGGGCGAGTGGAAATAGCCCATGAAGGCGGTCGCCATCGACCCGCAATTGTGGCTGTCGTGAGCCCCGATGACGTCGTCTCCGCCGGCCCGGCCCTCCCAGATCCTGCCGTGAACGCAGACCAGGTACTGGTAGCCGATGTCGCACCAGCCCCGCGAGTACATGTGGTAGCTCTGGATCGCCTTGACGTTGGCCGCGCACTGCGCGTAGCCGGGGCTGAGGAACTCGTTGGCGCCGGCGGTGTGATGGACCGCGAGGTGGGTGACGGTGCAATAGCCTGGGTTGCAGGCGGGAGGATCCGCTGCCCAAGTGGACCGGGACTCGACCCCGGGCTTGGGATAGCCCGCTGACGGGGAGCTGCCCGATGGCAGGAGCGCGGGCTGGGGAGGAGGATGCGGCGCGCCGCCGGGCCCGATCGCGATGGTCACCAGGCTGAGGCTGGAGAGGACCGCCGGGCCCGTGATCTCCAAGTAGATCACGTCCCGGATCCCTCGGTAGCTGTGGAGCAGTCCGGAGACCTTGGCGGCTGCAGCAGGGCCTCGGGCGCCGTGGAGCTCAGGCGCCAGGTCTGAAGCTACGGGCAGGGGGACCAGGGTGTCCTCGCCAGCCTCCCAGGAGGCCCGCCAACCCCCGACGGTTCCCTCCCACCAGATCCCCGCCGAGCGGCATGGGAAGGGAGTGGGCAGCCGGAGGCGGAGGACTTGTCCAGGTTGGAGCAGGAGATCGGCTCCGGCGTGGTGAGCCCGATCCCAAAATGCCTCGGGGACCATCCTGGCGAGTTGGTCGCCGCTCCAAGTGGAGCGACGGATCAGCGGTCCTTGGCTCGGCGTGCCCTGCAGGCAAGTGGTGGCGAAGAGGGCGAGGGTGGCGCAGATCACTTCGAGGTGAGCGGGTGGAGGCTGCTGATCCGCTCGAAGACGGCCTGGTGCGGTCCAGGAGAGAGGCGCAGCTCTTCGAAGGTAGCAGGAAGCCGCTCGCGGAGCAGGACGCCGGCCTGGGCGAGGAACGGCGCGCTGGCGCCTTGGAGGACCCGCAGGATCATGGCGGGGTCGGCTCCGGCGGCGCTCAAGCGCTCGCCCGCGACCCTCTTGAGGCTCTTCCATTCCCCATCCCCGTCGTCAAGCCACACGGGGTTGGTCAAGGCTGCGGAGTAGGGCATCCTGGAGTTCCAGAACGGCTCCTCGATCTTCGGACCGCGGACCACACAGACGAGCCAGGCGTCCTCCGCCAGCTTGGGGAGCTGGAAGTCGAGCAGGACGTCGGTGGGGCCTGGAGGGAGGGCCGGGACGGCCCGTTCCTCGACCATGGCGCCGTTGACGTAGACCGAGACGGTCTCGGCGCGGGCCCAGTGCGGCGCGGCCACTCTCAGCTGGAAGGAGAAGCCGTCCGGTGGCGGCGAGTAGCGCCTCCCCATGGCCTGTTCCCCGTCCACCAGCATCTCGGCAAAGAGGCCGAGGCTGATGGAGGAGCGCCCGTCGAGCAGGGAGCCGCAGGCCTCCTCGACGTCGATCTCCGACGGCGACCGCGCCGTGGAGCGCAGGTAGGTCCGGCCCTGTCCCACTGGATCCGCGACCGTATGGGAATCCGAGGATCCGGCGGCGGTGAGTAGGAAGCCTGCGTTCAGCAGCCCGAACCAGTCCTCGATCAGGCGGTCCGGGTGGACCTCCGGGGTGGTGCTGTTGAACAGCTCGATGGCGTCCATGGACAGCTTCAGCGGCGCCCGCGCCTGACCGCTCGCCGCGTCCAGGCCCGCGAGGTCGAAGGGACTGTCGCCCACCGGCCAACGCGGGTGGTTCAGAATGACCACCTTGGCGCCCAGGCTCCTCATCCCCGCCACCAGGTCCTCCCAGTCCCCGAGCTGGTGATTGGGACGCGGGCCGGCGGCGGGGAGGGGGAAGGCGTTGAAGTGGCCGTTGTCGGTGGTGACCTCGTTGCCCACCACCGACGTGAACCACCGGGACAGGCCGAGCTCGGCCTGCCTCGGCCGATAATCGACCTGGTGGTTGTGGTCCGTGGCGATGGCGAGCTCGACGCCTTCGCCGGCGAGGGTGTGGAGCCGCTCATCGAGGCTCGCGTCCCCGTGCCCGCTGAAGGTGACGGTGTGGATGTGCGTGTCGACGGCGACCAGACCCTCGGTCGGGAACTGGCGGTCGAGCCGCAGGACCAGGCTGGTGGCCTCCCCGAGCCGGATCTCCGCCTCCTGGGTGGCGCAGCTCCACTCGAGTCCGCGCGAGGCGAACACCGCAGTACGGCCGGCCGGCAGCCAGAAGGAGGCCCGTCCGTCGGCGGCATAGGCGACACCGGGCCGGAGCGGGATCGCAGGAGATCCAGAATCCGGAAAGAGCCGAGGCGGCGGCCCGGGAGCCTGTAGCAGCGTCAATCGAGCAGGAATGAGCCCGCCTGCGGCGTCCAGGATTTCGACCTGGAGGCGCCCAAGCCCGAGGGCACGGTGGAAGGGGAGGTGGAGCAACGCCACCTCCCCGAAGGTGAAATCGTCGTTCGGATCACCGCCCTCGACCCGGAGCAAATTGCTGCCGCGCCTCAGCACGCCGGCTGGGACCGCCAAATGCTGCGTGAGGAGGTCCTGGGCCTGGGGCAATTCGCCGAGGAGGGTGTCGTTCAGGGACAGCCTCCAGGCCCCGTCCACGTGCCGCTGGCGCCAGCGCAGGGTCCACTCCGAAGGGTTAGGCTCCGCGGAGAAGACGATCTCGAGCGGGGCGCTGGAGGGCTCCTCGGGCGCCTCAGGCCACTCAGGGGTCGGGTCGTTCCCCAGGTGGTGATAGCCGGGCTCGATCCAGGTCGAGCGCTTGGGATCCTGGAGGACACCCAGGGAGGCCGCGGCCAAGAGGGGAAGGGCCAGGGTGACGAGGGTGGGCCTCATGGCCACGCCATCCTAGGACAACGGACGCGTCGGTTTCAGAGGACGCGACTCGGGATAAAAGAAGACACCCCGTCGCCGAAGCGACGGGGTGCAAAGCTCAGAGATCCAGGTGGATCAACCGAGGCAGTAGAGACCGTTCGAGAAGGCAACCAGCGCGCCGGGGGTAGCCGGACCGGTGGTTTCCGCAGCCTGAACGTAAGCGATCGAGATCGCTCCGGGGACGCCGGCGGCGAGGCTGCCGGTGGCGAAGTTCATGGCGAACGGGACGCCCGGGTAGAAGGTGCGGCTGATGACCAGCTCGCCCGCGGGCAGGGTGGTGCTACCAGAGGCCGGGGCGGCCAGCAGGTAGAGGGCGCTACCGGCGCCGTGGCCGGTGACGGTGAAGGTCACGCTCGTGCCAGCAGCGAAGTCGGTGCTGGAGAGGCCCAAGGTGGTGTTGGCATGGCCGTAGGCGAAGGAGTTCATGGCTCCACCGACCATCTTCATGCTGAAGCTGGCCCACGGCACACCACCGAACCAGTAGCAACCGGTCCAAGCAGCAGCCGGGTCTTCCCAGTAGAAGAAGTTCTCGTTGCCAGAGCCGCAGCCGTTCAGGACGACCGGAGTGGCGCAGGGCAGGTCGAGGATCGGACCGGTGTTGTTCATGCCAGTCAGGCCCGGGTTGGCCCCGAAGGCCCAGCCGAAGTAGCGGTCAGCGACGCCCGCTTCGGTGGTGTCGAACATGTCGGCCAGGTCGGTCGAGCACTCGAAGCCACCTTCGAGGTCAACGCCAACGCCCCAGCACTGGGTGTTGCCAGTGGAGGACAGCGGCAGACCGGTGAGGATGTAATCGCAGGTCGCGGCCGGCGGGGCGGTGCAGGGAACGTAGTCGTCGTAGAAGACGATACGGATTGCGCTGCTGTTGCCGGAGGGGTCCAGGTCGGTGGAGCAGTAAGCGAAGTCGAAGCCGTTGACCTGGTCAATGGCGGCCGAGTTGCTGTCTGCGACCTTGCCTTCGTCGATCCACAGGTGATCGGCGTTGGTGGCCGAACCGTTACCGACGTTGCTGTAGTAGTTGCCCGGGGTGGTGCAGTTGTACAGGACGCGGGTTCCGGCGCGGGAGCTTCCGCTCCACGCGTTGTCCTTGAAGCTGTAGGTGCCCAGGTACTGGACGTTTACGCCTTCCTTGGACTGGACCTTGTGAGTTTGCTGAGCAGTCGCGCCCGCGCAGATGGCGACCGCGGCGACTCCAGTGAGAATGTTACGCCACATGAGCTTTCCGTTACTCCTGTTGCCTAGGTAGGGATGAGGATGGGGGAGGGAGTCATATCGTGCCCTGAGGGGGCGGCGAACCAGCCGGATGACTGGGACTCCGTTGTTTGATTTGTATTCCATAATCGGGCAGAGTGCCAGCGAAGTCGTAGAAAAATTTGGCAAACCTACCCAATTCCCCCGGACTTGATAGAAAAACGGTATTTCTTGGAACTCCTCCGGAGGACTCCGCGTCAGGTTTCCTGGTAATGCGTAAGACGATTAAAGGAAATGGGTTACGATGAGTGAACCGAGGATTCCCCGGTTTGGGACCAGGAAAGCAGGATTCTGACTACTCGCCGTATTCCGCGGGACCTGACGGCTCCAGGAACTTCTCGGCCAGGGCCAGGCCTTCCGGCGTGCCTGAGTCGACCCACCAACCCCCGAGCAGGGCGTGATCCAACTCCCCGGCCTCGAGGTAATGGCGGAGGATTGCGATCATCTCCACTTCCCCGCGCGGCGAGGGAGCGGTCCGTCGGGCCACTTCAGCCGCCTCCGCGGGCAGGAAGTAGAGGCCGGTTACGGCCAGGCGGCTGTCAGGGTGGGTCGGCTTTTCGCTCAGGTGGGCAAGCCGCCCCTCCGGATCGAGCGAGGCGATCCCGAACCTCTCGGGGTCGTCCACCAGGGACAGGTGGATCCTGGCTCGGTGTCCTCCCGACCGCCAGGATTGGATCAGCGGAGGCAGAGCTTGTTCGAAAAGGTTGTCCCCCAAGAGGAGGACAATGGGCTCAGCGGGGTCACCCAGCAGTCGTCCGCAGAGGGCCAGCGCCTCCCCGATCCCACCTGGCCGCTCCTGCGGCACGAGGTGGATGCTCAGGCCGGGGAAGGGATTCCGCTCGAGGAAGTCTTCGAAATCCGCCAGGTGGCGGCTCCCGGTTACCAGGAGGAGCTCCTCCAGGCCGGCAGCCGCCATTTTGCGGATTCCATAGGAGATCATGGTCTCTCCTCGTACCAGGAGCAGGTGCTTGTTCTTGCCGGCGGTCAGCTGGCCCAGCCGGCTACCCTCACCACCCGCGAGCAGGACTCCCTTCACGCCCGCGAGCCTCCATGGGTGTCCCGGAGACCGAGCCGCTCCCCGCGGTAATCGGCGCGATTCTGCGCCTCTTCCAGCCAGGGGAGGTGGTCGCGGTACCAGGCGACCGTCGCGCCGATGCCTTGCACGATGGGGATCTGTGGAGCCCAGCCGGTTCGCTCCCTTATCCGGGAGGAGTCCAGGGCGTAGCGGCGGTCGTGGCCGGGCCGGTCCTCGACCAGGACGATGCCAGGGCTTCCTGTCGGCCGCCCCAGCGCGCCGAGAACTGCGTCGAGGATCCTCAAGTTGGTCCAGCCGCCCTCGCCGCCGAGGCAGTAGGTCTCGAAGGGCAGCCCGCAGCAGCCTGCCGCGAGCAAGCCGCTGCAGTGATCCTCGACGTGGATCCAGTCCCGGACCTGCAGGCCGTCGCCGTAGACCTGGACCGGCTCGCCGGCGAGGGCGCGCGCGATCGCCAGCGGGACCAGCTTCTCCGGGAACTGGCGGGGTCCGAAGTTGTTCCCCGAGTGGGGGATGATCCACGGGAGGCCGAAGGTCCGGCCGTAGGAGCGCACGAGGTGGTCCGAGGCGGCCTTGCTCGCCGAATAGGGCGAACTCGGCCGGTAGGGAGTCGATTCGTCGGCGCGCACCCCGACAGGCAGGTCGCCGAAGACCTCGTCGGTGGAGGAGTGGAGGAAGCGGAAGCTCTCCTGGCGGGCAGCGGTCAGGCCCTCCCAACGCTCGAGGCAGGCCTCCAGGAGCACCCCGGTGCCGACGACGTTGGTCCTCAGGAACGGGGCGGGATCGTCGATCGACCGGTCGACGTGGGACTCGGCGGCGAGATGCACCACCCAATGGGGGTCCGCTGCGTCGAGCGCCTGGCGGCAGCGGGCAGGGTCGCAGAGGTCACCCACGATCAGCTCGAAGCGATCGCAGGCCTCGAGGGTCCTCAGGTTCTCCGGGTGGGCGGCGTAGGTGAGGAGGTCCAGAACCACCACCCGTTCGGCGCCGGCGGCCAAGGCCGCCCGGACGAAGGCGCTGCCGATGAAACCGGCGCCGCCGGTGACCAGGAGATTCTTGCCGCGGAGCTCGGGTTCCAAGGTCCAGTCCTTCGAAGGAAGGATTGTAGCGGCGTCCTCGGGCCGGCTCTCAGTAGCCAGGCATCTGCGGGTCGACCTGGTCGCGCCAGGCGGCGATGCCGCCTCGGAGGTTGATCAGGCCCTGGTGCCCGAGGCTCTCTAAGTAAGCGCAGACCCGCACGCTCCGGACACCGTGGTGGCAGTAGACGACCCACGGTCCGCCCTCGGGGCCGAGCTCGTCCTGCCAGCGGTGGATCTCCGACATCGGGCGCAGCTCGGCGCCGTCGAGCCGGCAGACCTGCCACTCCGGCCGCTCGCGGATGTCGAGCAGCCGGAGCCTCTCGCCGCCTTGGAGGCGCCGCTGGAGCTCAGCCGGAGTGATGTGTTCCATGCGGGGCCCGGTTTCAAGCCGAGGGGCGGCGGCGGAGCCGGTCGCCGAGCCGCTTCAGGTCCTCCGTCATGAGGTAGAAGGAGGGCACCAGGACCAAAGTGATGAAGGTGGCGAAGACCACGCCGAAGCCGAGGCTGATGGCCATCGGGATCAGGAAGCGGGCCTGCATGCTCCGCT
>JACNJP010000279.1 GCA_014382465.1 Planctomycetota bacterium | reverse complement strand
CCTGCCGATCGTCGGCGACCCGCTCTACCGGGCGCGCAATTTCGGGCCGGGCATGTTCCCGCCCGGCGCGCCGCCGGTGGCGCGGACGCTGCTCCACGCCCGCCGCCTGAGCTTCGAGCATCCGGCGAGCGGCGATCCCGTTGCATTCGAGGCGCCGCTCCCGCCCGACATGGCCGCCTTCCTGGCCTGTCTCGAGGAGCGGCTGCCGGACCACTCGGAGGACGATTGGACCTGATCCGCGCCGCTGCCACCGGGAGCCTCTCGCTCCTGCTCCTCCCCTCCCTCGCCGCCCAGCTCGGCGGCGAGGTCACCGGTGACTCGGCCCAGCGCGCCGCCATGGCGGGCGCCGGGATGGCCGGCGCCGGCACCGCGGTCGACGCCGCCGTCAACCCTGCCAGCCTCGGCTTCCTGTTCCCGGACTCGGGCCCGCGCTCGCGGGGACGCTTCGACGGCATCGGTCGGCTGGTGTGGTCGCCGACCACCATCGAGACCGCCGACGGCCGCGAGTACGACCTCGGCGGCACCCTCAGCGGCGGCCCCTTCCTCGGCTACGCCGCGCGGGTCGGCAGCCAGGCCTTCCTCGGCGTCTCGCTGGTGCCGACGGCCGGCGGCCAGGCCGCCTACGACCGCATGACCGAGCTCAACGTCGCCACCTCGAACAACAACGGGCCGCCGTGGATCCCGGCCAAGCACGAGGTGGCGATCGAGTCCAGCCTGGTCCAGCTCGGCCTGGAGCCGGCCTTCGCCTGGAAGCCGAGCGACCGGGTCTCCTTCGGCATCGGGGCGTCGCTGCGCTACACCACCCTGTCGGTCCAGTCGGCCACCGACGTCGGCCTCGACCAGCTCAAGGGCGAGGTCCCGGGGCTCGGCGGGCTGACCTGGGAGGACCTGTTCCGCCAGCTCTCAGCCGCCGGCGGCCGCCAGATCGACTCGATCCAGGCCGACATCGACGCCGAGGCCGACGCCGCGCTGCACGCCTTCCTCCAGCTCGGGGTCATGCTCGAGCCGGACGACGACACGCGGCTGTCCTTCTGGTACCGCAGCCCGTCCACCAGCAACGACCTCGACGGCGACGTGCGGGTCGACGTCACCGCCGACGTCGGCCAGATCCTGGACATCTACGGGCTCAAGGGCGTGACCGACTTCAGCCTCAACGTCCCCGGCGTGCGCTTCCCGCAGCAGCTCGGCGGCGCCTGGATGCAGCGCTTCGGCGACCAGGACCGGCTGTTCGCCGACCTGGTGTGGACCGACTGGTCGCAGACCTTCGACGGCTGGACCGCCACCGTCAGCGACCCGCAGGGCGGCGACATCGGCGGAATGCTGGCCAACGGCACCACCACCGTCGACCTCGGGCTGGACTGGTCCGACGCGATCCGGATGTCGCTCGGCTGGGAGCACGACCTGTTCCACCGCAAGCTGGCCACCGACCCGGAGGGCCAGACCCACGCCCTGATCAACGGCCCGCTGCTGACCTGGCGCGGCGGCCTGGCCTACTCCAACAACCCGGTGAGCGGCTCGCCGATGGCCGGCCTGCTGCCGATCAACCAGCTGCACGTCGCCAGCGGCTGCACCTTCTGGGGGCGGGGCAGCGGCGACTGGCACCTGGCGCTGGTGGTGGCGCTGCCGCAGAGCTGGACCTCGGGCGACAACTCGGTCCTCTCCGACCTGAGCGGCGACCAGTTCCACCAGGCCAACCTGGCGGTCGTGGTCGGCTACACCTTGAACTGGTAGGGCGGCCTTAACTGCCCGGAGGAGGGGCCGGGCGGGCCCCCCCTCCTTCATCCCGCCGGCGCCGAGCTCAGTACGAGTAGGACTCGGCGTTGACCACCGCCAGGCCGGCGTTGGACTCGCCGCCGCCGACGTAGAGGGTGCCGTCCTCCAGCAGGACGGTGACGCCGCCGGCGTGGTCGACCAGCATCGGGCTGAGGGTCGTGAGGGCGCCGGTCAGCGGGTCGATCCGGTAGAGGGTGTCGTCCGGGACCGGGTCGTCGAGGGTGCCGCCGGCGCCGCCGGCCACCAGCAGCTCGCCGGTCGGCAGCTGGACCACCCCGCCGAAGGCATTGTCGGTCGGCAGCGTCGCCAAGAAGGTGGTGACGTTGCCGTTCGGGTCCCACAGGTGGCAGGCGGTCAGCGGACCGATGTTGAAGATGTCGCCGCCGGCGCCGGCGATGACCGCGACCCGGCCGTCGGCCATCAGGGTGCTGCCGAACAGGGCCCGCGCGTTGCCGACGTTGCCGCCGCTGCCGATGGTGTTGGTGGCCGGGTCGTAGAGGTTGACCTTGGTCGAGAAGTCCGGGATCGGGATGCCGAAGATGGTCGTGAAGGTGATCCCGCCGCCGAGCCAGACGCGGCCGTCCTGCAGCGTGACGCCGCCGTGGCCGGCCTTGGGCTCGGTCATCCAGGGGCCGGCGCTGAAGCTGTTGGTCGCCGGGTCGAAGAGCTCGGTGTCCTTGTTGGAGGTGCCGAGCAGGTCGGCGACGTCGGTCAGCTCGTGCAGGCCGTTGCCCTTGGTGCCGCCGGCGACCAGCACCCGCCCGTCCGGCAGCAGGTTGGCGGTGTGGCCGGCGCGGTACTGGCTCATCGGCACCGCGGTGAAGCTGCCGGCGACCGGGTCCCAGACCTCGGCGTCGCTGAGCACCTTGGTGAAGTAGTCGCCGTTGGGCTTCTGGCCGCCGTAGGTGACCCCGCCGGTCACCAGCACCCGTCCGTCCTGGAGCAGGGTGGCGGTGTGGAAGGCGCGGCCGGTGTTCATGACCTCGAGCAGCTCGGTGGTGGTGCCGCGGCGCGAGTCGTAGATCCAGGCCTTGTCGGTGGTCGGGTAGGGGTTGGAGACGTCGGTCACCAGCAGCGGCCCGCCGCCGCAGCTGAAGATGGCGACGGCGCGGCCGTTGGCGCCGGTCTCGAGCACCGCCGAGGCGACCAGGGCCGAGGCCACCGGCAGGTCGCTGCCGGCGCCCTGCCAGCGGCCGGCGTTGTTGAGGTTGATCCAGCGCAGGTTGCTGAAGTCGTCGTACTCGCCGGCGCCGCCGCCGCCGGGGCGGGTGAAGGCCTGGAAGTAGACGTCGCGGTCGAGCAGGGCCGGGTTGTTCGGGATGCCGAAATTGCGGGTCCAGTTGCCGCTGCCGTCGGTCGTGCCTGTGAAGTAGGTACCGCCGGAGGCGAGGTCGATGCCCACCGCCAGCCGGTCGGCCGGGTCGCCGGTCTGGGCGACCAGGTAGCCGCTGCCGGTCTTGAGGAAGGACGGCACCAGGAAGGCCGGCGTGGAGGGCGTGGCGCCGCTGAGGCGCGCCTGGCTCTGGGAGCCGAGCACGTCGCCGTAGGTCATCAGCTCGGTGGTGGCGTTGCTCTGGGCCAGCAGGGCGGCGGGCAGCAAGAGGGCGGCGGCGAGGGGAAGGAACGGTCTCGGCATGGCGGTGGAGCGGGGGGGGGGGGCGGTTGGAGGGGGGGGAGGG
>JACNJP010000096.1 GCA_014382465.1 Planctomycetota bacterium | reverse complement strand
CGGCGAGCCGCTCGGTGGCGGTCCCCGGACTGGCGGCCGCCCGCGTGCGGCTCGAGTGCCGGCTGGACCGCCACCTGGAGCTCGGCCGCGGACCGGTCGACTTCCTGATCGCCGAGGTCCTCGCCTTCCAGATCGCCGCCGAGCTGCTCGACGACCGCGGCGAGCTCGATGAGTCGGCCCTCGAGCCGGTCGGCCGCCTCGGCGGGCAGCTCTACGCGCCGGTGGGGGAGCGGCTGGAGCTGCCGCGGCCGCCCGCCCCGGAGCGGGCCTAACGCGCCTTCTTCCAGTAGGCGACCCACTCGGCCTCGAGCTGCTCGAGACCGACCCCATAGACCCCTTGGATCGCCCGCTCGACGCCCTTGCGGCCTCGCTCGGCGCCGCCCACCGCGGTCAGGAAGTCGGGGAACTTCTCGGCGCCGAAGTCGCTCTCGCGCAGGAAGGCGATGATGCTCGCCGCCTGGGTGTAGCGCTTGCCCGCCACCGAGCCGCCCTTGACGTCCTTCTGGCCCTTGGCCGAACCGAGCAGGCTCGGAATCTCGACGAATTCGCGGAAGGGCGTGAAGCCGCCGCGCTTGGCCGCGCCCTTGGCGAAGGCCTTGCGCTCGTTGTGGCTGGTGGACATGTACTCGGCCACCCCCTCCTGGAACCACGAGCCGCCCCCGGACAGCCCCAGGCGGTTGCTGAAGATCTGGTGGGTGGCCTCGTGGACGTGGACCGGATCGTTGGGAGCGTCGTAGTAGGTGGCGTAGTAGTCCCGGTACGAGTGGCCCTTGGATTCCGCGGCCGCCGCCTTGGTGTTGCCGGCGATCTTGACGTAGTAGTCGACGTACTCCTCCTTGGTGCGGAAGAGGAACACCGGCATCAGCTTGCGGCCTTCGATCTCCGGGAAGGGGTAGGTCTGCTGGATGCGGTCGTAGCACTCCTCCATCTTCTTGCCGAACAGCTTGCCGCTGGAGCTGTCGGTGAAGATCAGGTAGTGCTCGGTGCGGAAGATCTTGAGCTTGCCCTGGAGCTCCTCCGGCCGGTCGCGCTCCCAGCGGGCCTCGGCCTCCTCGTCGGTCCACGCCGGGTCCTCGCCGGGCCCGGAGTAGCGCACCCCCGTGCTGAGGAAGGTCATCAGCCGCTCGCGGACCGCCTCGTCCGGCGGCGGCTCGACCGCCACCCGCAGCGAGTAGCCGCGCTCCTCGGCCAGCCCGCCGAGGTAGTAGTGGAGCCGGATCTTCTCGGTGCCCTTCCAGTCGCTGGAGACGGCGAAGCCGGCGTACGGCAGGGTGCCGAAGGGACCGGCGAGGAGGCTGCGCTGGTCGAACTCGAAGTCCTCGCCGCCCTCGCTCCTGCGGGCGTTGAAGGCGATGTTGTCGATGACCTCGACCGGGTCGGTGAGCCCCCATTCCTGGCGGGGGACCGACCACAGCGTGATCAGCACCTGGTGCGCGCCGAGCTTGCCGCCCCAGCGGCCCCGCAGCTGATCCCCGCTGACCGGCGAAGACCGCAGGTCCTCGAGCTCGGGCAGCTCGATCGCGAGCTGGAGGTCTTCGAATTGGTAGACGCGTTGGTCGGTGGCCTGGGCCGGCAGGGCCGGGGCCGAGGCCAGGAGCAGGGCGGGCAGGAGACGGATCATTCTCGGTGGAGCAGGTCGAGGGCGGCGCGCTGGACGCTGGCGGCGTCGAGGGCGTCCATCAAGGGCGAGCGGCAGCTTCGGTCCCGGACGGGCGGGGCTTCGCCCTCGGGGAGGACCGAGACTACCCGCTGCCGCGGTCCGGGGGGGGCGTAACGCAGCGGGTCAGTCGGGCCGTAGAGGCCGACCACCGGGGTCCCCCGCAGAGAGGCGAGGTGCAACGGGCCGCTGTCGGTGCCGATCAGCAGGTCGGCGGCGTCGGTCAGCGCCATGAGGTGGTGCAGGCCGGGGGTGGCGGGGGCCAGGAAGGCGCAGCCGGTCGACTCGGCCAGGTCCTCGACCTCGGCCCGCTGGCCGCCGGTCCACAGCAGCTCGACCCGCAGCCCGGCGCCGTCGAGGCCGCGGGCCAGCTCGACCCAGCGCGGCCGCGGCCACTCCTTGTCGCGGCCGTAGGCGGTGACGCTGGTGTGCAGCAGCACCCGCGGGCGACGGTCACCGGCCACCGGCGCCGCCGCCGGCACCGGCAGCGGCCAGGGACCGGGTGCGGGGGCGTCCCCGGTGAAGCCCAGCCGGCGGGCCAGCCGCAGGTCCCGCTCGGCGCGGTGGACCCTCCCGGGGTCGGCGACGCGTTCGCTGAGGAAGCGCTGGGCGCCTTCGCGCGCCGCCGGACGGTCGAAGCCGAGCTTGCGCGGCGCCCGGGCGGTCAGCAGCTGCAGGGCGCTCTTGAGGTTGCCCTGGAAGTCGACCACCAGGTCGTAGCGCCGGCCGCGCAGCGCCCGCAGGTGCCGGAGCATGGCCCGGGCGCCGCCGCGCCGTCCCCAGGCCCGGCGGGGGAAGCTGAGGACCTCGTCGACCCCGGGGAAGCCCCGCAGCAGCTCGGCGTGGCGGTCCTCGGTGAGCCAGTCGACGCGTCCTTCGGGCACCAGCTGCCGCAGCGCCAGCACCGCCGGCATGGCGAACACGACGTCGCCGAGGGCGCTCAGCCGGAGCGCCAGGATGCGGGCGTCCCGGGGCGGCGGGGCAGTCCCGAGGGGCTCCGCGGGCGCGTTCATTGCAGGAAGCTAGCAGCGCTAGGCTATGGGCGCATGCAGGTTCCCGCCGCCTTCGAGCTGTCGCGCGCGCCTGGATTCCGGCTCTGGCGGCGGCGCGGGCTGGCCGGCGTCGACGCCGATCGCTGGCGCCTCGAAGGCGAGACCCTGCTCGCCGAGGCGGCTGGCGAGGCCTTCGACGCCGGCCGAGGCTTCGTCCGCCGGGTAGACCTGCTCGGTCGTCCGGCCGTCTGGCGCGTCAACGCCCACGGCGGCCTGTTCGGCCGGATCCTGGGCCGGCGATTCCTCAGCCCAGACCGATTGGAGGAGGAGCTGACCCTCTCCGAGACCCTCCGCGGGCACGGCGTGCAGACCCCCGAGGTGCTGGTGGCGCTGGCCAGGCGCTCAGGAGCGTGCTGGCGCCAGCACCTGGTCACCGCCGAGGTCCCCGGCGCCCGCACCGTTTTCGAAGCCCGCGAGCAGCCGCTGGCCCTGGAGGCCGCCGACGCTCTGCTCGAGGAGCTGTTCCGCATCGGCCTGTGGGCGCCGGATCTGCACCCGGCGAATATGCTCTGGCAGGAGGAAGAGGAGCGCTGCTGGGTCATCGACCTTGCAGATTGCCGGTTGCTCGGCAGGCCGCTGACGGCTGGGGAGCAGCGAGTCCGGAGGTGGCGGTTTGTGCGGTATTTTCGCAACCACGATGCCCACATGGAATCCGGCCCCTTTCGCTGGCCCTAATCCACCAGCCGCCAGCGCAGCAATTCGGTCCTCGTGCGCTTGCGGTCGTCGACCCCGACCGCCATCGCCGGAG
>JACNJP010000097.1 GCA_014382465.1 Planctomycetota bacterium | reverse complement strand
GAAAACCATGGGGAGGGCCAAGGCGCAAGTGGACCCAGAAATCACCCGAGCCAGCTGAGGTGAATGGGATAGGAAGGAGGACCTCCAGATTTCCTGTGGCCAAAGGCAAGCGAATCAGGGCGAGGTCGAGCCACTCGAGGCTCTCGGCCACGGTCGACAGGAGATAGGGATGCCAGGAAGGGTCCCAGCGCTCGTAGGGGGCCAGGTCCCGGAGCGGATCCCGGAGGTCGAATTGCGTTTCGATCTGGATCGGCCGCCGGAGGGCCTCCAAGCCATCGGTCATGCTCCGCGGCAGGAAGGCCGCCGCGGCGATCATCGGGCCGGCGGTGGCGCCGTAGGTGTCGGCGTCGCGGCCGATCAGCGCCACCCAGCCGAGCACCGCGCCGCCGCGGAAGCGGAAGGGGTCGCGCGGGAAGTCAGGCGGCAGCCACTCCGGCGGGTAGGGCCGGCCGCGCGCCGCCCAGGCCAGGGCCCAGACGCCGACCTGCAAGGTGGTCAGGCAGAAACCGTCGCGACCGGCGCCGAGGTCGGCGTAGGGGCAGAGGGAGTCGGGGTCGAAGTCCGCCGCCTCGAGCTGCTGCCAGGCCTCGGGAAGGTCGGCGGCCGTCTCCACCGCCCACTCGCGCACGATTGGGTCGACCTCGGCGGCCAGCCACGATTCCCATTCGGCGCGGAACCGGGCCACCCAGGCCCCCGACGCCGGGTCCTCGACCGCCTCCGGCCACTGCTGCAGCCAGGTCTGCGCCGCGCAGCACAGCGCCGGCAGCGGAGCCCAGTGGGTGATCAGGCCGTGCCACAGCGACAGGCGGAAAGCCTCCGCCCCGCCGGCCAGCCCGGCGACCACGCCGTTGCGCATCAGCGAGCCGTTGCTCCAGGCGTGGCGGTCGCGGCGCCAGATCTCACGGCCGCCGCGCCACCAGGCCTCGCCGCGCCGGATCGCGATCAGCGCCGCGCGGGTCGTGCCGCCGATGTCCGGCGGATCGGACTTCATCCACTCGACGAACTCGTCCGCCACCAGCTCGCCCCAGTGCCACTCGGAGGGCAGGGCGGCCCAGCAATCGACCAGCGCCCGCGCCATGGTGGCGTCGTCGGTGGCCTGGCCGGGCCGCCAGTCGAAGGCGCCGCCGCCGACCGGGCGGAAGGGCCAGCCGTCGCGCGCGTGGCGGCGGTGGATCTCCGGGATCTCCGCCAGCGGGGCGAACTCCGAGGTCGCGCCGAGCGCGTCGCCGGCGGCGAGGGCGGCGAAGGCGCGGCGGATATCCATGGGCGGGAGGATAGCGGAGTGCCGCCCTCGGCCACCGCCCGCGCGGCGCGGGCGACCGCCGCCGCGAGGTGCCCGAAGGAGGGGTTTCGCGGAAGACCTGGACGGAGTCGCTCAGGACCAGCGTGGGGCTGGGCAGTTGCCCGCCGTTCAGGAGCTGGAGCTGGATGAGCAGGCGACCCATCCGGCCGTTGCCGTCGGCGAGCAGGTCGGGGCGGGCAGCCGCCGCTCCAAGTCCCGGAGTTGGCCCAGCTCGTGGCCGGCCTCCTCCGCCAGGGTCCAGAGGGGCCCGGCCCCGTCGCCCTCCGCCGGGGCACATTCCTCCACTCCTTTCCCAAGCTCTCGATCCCAGAACGATGACCCATCCGAACCCCCTCTACACCCCCCATGAGCGCGAGCTCGCCCTGGACACCCTCGAGCGCTGGCTGGACGAGCCGGAGCGGATCGAGGCGCGCCAGGATACCTACGACTTCCTCCTCCTCATGCTCTCGGAGGTGGCCGAGTCCGACGAGATCGAGCGCGGCCTGATCGACGAGGACGTCCAGACCGTGCTGACCGGTTGGCTGTTCGCCGACGAGCCCTACGGCAGCCAGACCTGCGCCGCGCTCGCCCTGCTCCAGGGCAAGGAGGTCGCCGAACGCCCGGCCGGCACCGAGCTGGCGCCGGGCGACGTCGTCGCCGCCCGCCTGCTGTCGGACGGCTGCGGCGAGGGGCTGCGCCTCGAGGACTTCCTGCTCCTGCCCGGCGACGCCCAGGCGGCGCGCACCCGGATCGAGCTGTTCCGCGACTTCGCCGCGGCCGGCATGGCGCACGCCCGGCGGCCAGACGACGGCGAGGAGGCGTGGCAGGAGTGCCAGCGCTTCCTGATCGCCAAGCAGTTCGGCCCCTACCTGCTGCGCTGGTGGTTCGAAGGCCACCTCGACCGCTCGCGGCGGCAGGACGGGCACCGGTCCGCGTGAACGGCGATCTTGGCGGATGGCCCCGCGTCGCTCTCCCAACCGGTCCCGGCGCCCGGCGGTCGGCTAGGATCCCCGCGTTCGGCCATGCCCTCCTCCGCGTCCACCCTCCTCTACTCCCCCCTTGAGCGCCAGCTGGCCCGGGAGAAGCTGAACAACTGGATCGGCGCCCCACGCCGGGCGAACGACCGCGAGCGGGCGATCGACACCTTCCTCGGCGCGCTCGCGGGCGCAGCGCCGGAGGAGGACCTCGACCGCGAGCTGAAGCACCCCGAACTCCAGTCGCTGCTGCGCGGCTGGCTGCGGGCGGACACCCGCTTCGGCCGCGAGCGGTGCGCCGCGCGGGAGCTCCTGAGCTCCAGCAAGGGGGCCAAGCTGCCGCGCGGCAGCCGCCGCTACCTCGAGGAGCTGGGCGACAGCGTGGTCGGCGTCCACGAAGTCCTCGCCACCGACCCCGGGCAGGGCGTGACCCTGCGGCGGCTGCCCTGGGGCCAGGAGATCGAGGTCTCCGAGCGCCGCGGCAGTGTGCGGCTGGCCCCGGGCGACCTGCTCGCCGCCCGGCTGCTGCCCGGCGGACGGGGCGAGCCGGTCCTCGAGGCCGTCGTGATGCTGCCCGGCGACGTCGACGAAGCCCACGAACGGCTCGAACGCTTCTTCGCCACGCTCGCCGACGCCTCGGGGGTGGCCGAGGCCGAGGCCGCCGCCCCCTCCGCGGCTGCGGCCGAAGACGACTTCCGCTTCGCCGCGTCGAAGCTGCTCGCGCCCTACCTGGCGCGCTGGTGGATCGAGGGCCACGTCGGCGCGGCGACGCAGAGGAGGCTGGTGCCGGCCCTGCGCAACGGCGAGGTCCTCGAGCCGGGCGTGTCCGAGTACCTCCTGGATGGGCGAGCGCCGGCCGCCGACCGGCTCGACGAGATCCCGGGCATGGAGCAGACCGGCCCCCATGAGCGGACGCTCTACGACCGCGTCGAGGGCGGCTGGATCGTCGTCGGCTCGGTCCACACCGAGATCGGCGGGCAGCGCCCGGCTCATCTGTTCCTCGATGCCCCCGGCCGGGAGTCGATGGCGCGGCTCCGCCAAGCGGTGCGCAAGGTTTTCGGCCGGGCCATGAGACACGTCCACACCTCCTACCAGGAGCCGCGCTGGGTGGAGCCGGGCTCTGGAGCCCAGGTCGAGGCGGTGGCGCGCCCGGTCCGCCCCGCCGCCCTCCGCACCGCCCCCCCCCCCCCCGCCCCCCCCCCCGC
>JACNJP010000196.1 GCA_014382465.1 Planctomycetota bacterium | reverse complement strand
GGCGGGCGGGGGGCCCCAGGCGCGGGCGCAGCCGGCCCGGCGGGCGGCGCACGGCGCCCCGGGGGGGGGGGAGCCTCGTCGGCTGGCCGTTGCGCCCGCCGGCGGCGGCGGTTTCAGCCTCCCCGGGATCTCGGACGGCCCCGACCTGAGCACCGGCCCGATCCACGACGGCGACCCGGGTCCGGCGCGGCGCAAGCGCAAGCGCCAGCCGACCCTCGGCTCGCTGCCGCCGATGTCGATCCTGACCTCGGGCCAGAAGCGCGACCGCGCCGAGATGCAGGCCGAGATCGACGAGCTCGGCCGCCGCCTCCAGAGCACCTTCGACTCCTTCGGCCTCGACGCCTCGGTGGTCGGCGCCGAGCGCGGCCCGACCCTGACCCTGTTCGAGGTCAAGCTGGCCGAGGGCGTCAGCGTCAAGAAGCTCAAGAACCAGCGCGACGACCTGGCGGTGTCGCTCGGCGCCCACGGCGTGCGCATCGTCTACCCGCTGCCGGGCCGCAACACCGTCGGCATCGAGGTGCCGAACCTGCAGCGCGAGAACGTGTTCCTGAAGGACGTGTTCGAGGAGGCCAAGACCGACGGCCTGAAGCTGCCGATGGTGATCGGCCGCGACACCCTCGGCAAGGCGGTGGTCGAGGACCTGACCCGGATGCCGCACATGCTGGTGGCCGGCACCACCGGCTCCGGCAAGTCGGTGTGCCTCAACACGATCCTGATGACGCTGCTGCTGACGCGCGGCCCCGGGCAGCTGCGCCTGGTCCTGATCGACCCCAAGCAGGTCGAGATGCAGCTCTACCAGGACATCCCGCACCTGGCCTGCCCGGTGGTCACCGACATGAAGCGGGCGCCCTTCGTGCTCGAGTGGGCGCTGCGGCAGATGGAGGACCGGCTGCACCAGTTCAAGATGGCCGGGGTGCGCAACATCACCGACTACAACGAGCTCGGCCTGGCGGAGCTGCGTAGGCGCATCGGCGAGGAGAACTTCGACCCCGAGGAGTTCCCGGAGAAGCTGCCGTACATCGTCATGGTGATCGACGAGCTGGCCGACATGATGCTGGTGTCGGCCAAGGAGGTCGAGATCGCCATCTCGCGCCTGGCGGCCAAGGCGCGCGCCGCCGGCATCCACCTGCTGGTGGCCACCCAGCGCCCCAGCACCGACGTCGTCACCGGCCTGATCAAGATGAACCTGCCGGTGCGGATCGCCTTCAAGGTCACCAGCTCGGTCGACAGCCGGGTGATCCTCGACGACAGCGGCGCCGACCTGCTGCTCGGCAACGGCGACTTCCTCTACCGCTCGCCGGGCGCCGCCGCCATGACCCGCGGCCAGGGCGCCTTCGTCAGCGAGAAGGAGGTGCGCGAGGCCTGCGACCACCTGCGCGACCACGGCAAGCCCGAGTTCATCGAGGACCTGGTGCAGATGAAGGGCGCCGCCGGCGGCGACGGCGAGGTCGACGACCCGCTCTACGAGGACGCCGTGCGCATCATCCTGCAGAGCGGCCGCGGCTCGGCCTCGCTGCTGCAGCGGGCGCTGTCGATCGGCTACACCCGCGCCAGCCGCCTGATCGACATCATGTCGGAGCAGGGCGTCCTCGGGCCCTTCATCGGCTCCAAGGCGCGCGAGGTGCAGCTCACGGTCGAGCAGTGGGAGGCGCAGCGGGAGCAGTCTCCCTGAGCACCCGCTCCAGCTCGACCTTGTTGATCGGCTTCGTGATGTAGTCGTCCATGCCGGCGCGCAGGCAGCGCTCGCGGTCGCCGACCATGGCGTTGGCGGTCATGGCGACGACGCGCTGGTGATCGCCTGAGCCCTTCTCCCGGTCGCGGATCTCGCGGGTGGTCTGGAAGCCGTCCTTCACCGGCATCTGGACGTCCATCAGCACGAGGTCGAAGCCGCCTCGGCCGAGCTGCCCCAAGGCCTCCTCGCCGTTGCTGGCGACGGTGACCCGGTGGCCGTGGTTCTGGAGCAGGCGCTCCGCCACCTTCTGGTTCACCAGGTTGTCCTCCACCAGGAGGATCGACAGCCCGAGGCCCTCCGTCGCCGCCTGGGGGCCCGATTCCCCCTCCTGCACCCCGGCTCCTGCGAGCCCCGCCGCGGTCGCGGTTCGATCTCCCTTCACCAGGGACTGGATCGACTCGAGGAGCTCCGAGGGACTGACGGGAGAGCAGAGGCTGGGCACCTCGATGCTGCGGCACGCGGCGACGTCCTGGGAGTCGAAGCCGAGGTCTGCGAGCACCAGCAGGTGCGGCGGATCGAGGCCGCGGGTCCGGAGGTCCTCGACCAGCTCCCGCCACGCTCCGCCATCGATCGAGGTCGACAGGAGCAGGAGCTGGACCGGGTTCGTGGTGTTCGCGGCGCGCTCGAGCAGGGTCCGGACTTCGGCGCCGGTCCGTCCGCCCTTGGGAACCAGCCCCCAGGCCCGCAGCAAGGCGCAGGCGTCGTCCAGGTGTCGGGCATCCGCGTCCGCGACCACCGCGGGGATGCCCCTCAGCATCGGCAGGCGGGCGGGCCCTGCGGGCTGGCGCTCCCTCACCACCGGCATCGGGATGGTGAAGAAGAAGCGGCTGCCGCGCCCGGGCCGGCTCTCCACCTGGAGCTCGCCACCCATCAGCTCGACCAGGCGCGCCGAGATGGCCAGCCCGAGCCCGGTGCCGCCGAAGCGGCGCGTGGTGGAGCCATCCTCCTGGGTGAAGGCGTCGAAGATCAGGCCGAGCTTCTCGGGGGCGATGCCGATGCCGGAGTCCTCGACCACGAACTGGATGTCCGCGATTCCACGGCGCTCGCAGGTCTTCCGCACCGAGAGCCGGATCTGCCCCTTCTCGGTGAATTTGACCGCGTTGCCGAGGAGATTCACCAGGACCTGGTTGAGCCGCAGGGAGTCACCGCTGACCTCCTCCGGAACGTCCGAGCCGACGTGGACGACGAAGCGCAGGTCGCTGCGCCGGGCCCGCAGGCCCATCGGCTGGAGCACCGTCCGAAGCGACACCCGGAGGTCGAATTCCACGGCTTCGAATTCGAGGCGGCCGGCCTCGATCTTCGAGAGGTCGAGGATGTCGTTGAGGATCCTCAGCAGCGACTCGGCCGAGGAGTTGGCCATCCGGATGAACTCCGCCTGCTCCTCGGTCAGGTCGGTCTCGAGCGCGAGGTCCGTCATGCCGAGGATGCCGTTCATCGGCGTCCGGATCTCATGGCTCATGTTGGCAAGGAACTCGCTCTTGGCCCGGTTGGAGGCCTCGGCCGCGAACATCGCCGCCTGCAGCCGCTCCCCGTCCACCTGCATCCGCGTCACCACGCGGCGCGCGACGCGGATGGCGTCGCCGGACTTCTGCCGCCAACGGAAGGCCGGGCGGGCCGCGGTGCCGATGTGGAAGCCGAAGAACAGGACCATCCCGGCCTGGAGCAAGCCCTGGCTCCAGATGACGGAGCCTGGGTGGATCGCCGAGGCGCCGGCGAGCAGGAGCAGATAGCCGCCGACGCCGAGGATCAGGAGGAACATCACCCGCTTGATGCTGGTGTGGACCTGGTCGCCGGCGCGGACCATCAGCACCGGGTAGAGCCAGCTCTGCTCCAGGCCGGTGAAGGCGATGGAGCCGAGGAAGGGCAGGAGGTCCGCCGCCATGAACACCGCCCCGAGGTCGAGGCGGCCGGTGCGGCCGTACCAGCGGCGAAGGGTCCAGGTGGTGACCCCGACGTAGAGGATGGCGGCGGAGGTCCCCGCGAGGAACCACGGCAGGTCGATGCCCCCGGTCCTCACCAGCTCGTGGCACAGGACCACGACCGCGTAGAGGAGGAAGCCGATGAGGCGCAGCCGCGGGATCTCGACGGTGTTGACCCGGCGGGCCCGCTCCAGCTTCTCCTGGCGCGCGTCCTCGGGGTCGATGTGGATCCCCAGGCGGGCGATGTCCTCCTTCAGCAGGATCTCCGGCGCTTGGGCGTCCTGCGGGGAATCGGCGGCGGGCATCGCGGTGGAGGGCATGAATCGGGAGCCACGGCCGCCCCGGTCGGCCGGTCGGCTCTCCCTGGTTCATCGGCCAGACCGGGGCCAGGGCTTGGGCCAGGCCCGGATGGCCGGGAAATCAGCGGTTAGAATCCCCGGTCGGATTCCGGCGGGACCTCCTCCGGAATCTGGCGAGGCAACCTAAGTCCATGCTGAACAAAGACATCCGCGTCGCGCTCGTGCACCTGGGCTGCGCCCGGAACCTCATCGATTCCGAGAACATCCTCGGCCGGCTGGGGGCCGAGGGCTACTCCTTGACGGCCGCCGTCGAGAGCGCTGATGTCGCCGTGCTCAACACCTGCTCCTTCATCGGCCCGGCCAGGGACGAGTCGGAGGCGGCCATCCGCGACCTGCTGGAGCGGAAGGGCCGCGGGGAGCTGCGCGGCGTGATCGTGGCCGGCTGCCTGCCCGAGAAATTCCGGCCGGAGGTCGAGCGGCAGTTCCCCGAGGTGGACGCGATCCTCGGGCTCAGCGACTACTCCAACGTCGCGCGGGTAGTGGAGTCGGTGCTCAAGGGCCGGAGGGTGCGGCCCGGCGACGGCGGCCGGCCGCTGACCGGCCAGCAGCTCGAGACCATCCGGCTGCTGCAGACGCCGCGCTCCTACGCCTACCTGCGGCCGAGCCACGGCTGCGACCACGAGTGCGCCTTCTGCATCATCCCGGCGATCCGCGGCAAGCAGCGCAGCAAGCCGGTCGAGGCGGCGGTCGCCGAGGCCGAGATCCTGGTTGCCCAGGGCGTGAAGGAGATCGTGATGGTGGCCGAGGACTCGACCGGCTACGGGGCGGACTTCGGCGCCGGCGGCCCGCGGCTGCCCGAGCTCGTGGAGGGGCTGGCCGGGGTCGCCGGGCTGCGCTGGCTGCGGGTGATGTACGCCTACCCGAACGCCTTCCCGTGGCGGCTGACCGAGGTCATGCGCGACCACGCGGCGGTCCTGCCCTACCTGGACATTCCGGTCCAGCACATCTCGACCGCGGTCCTGAAGCGCATGCGGCGCGGCGGCACCGGCGACAGCGTGCGGCGGATCCTGGAGCGGCTGCGCCAGGAGGTGCCCGGGATCACCCTGCGGACCACGGTCCTGGTCGGGCACCCTGGAGAGGGGGAGGCGGAATTCGTCGAGCTGCTCGACTTCCTCGAGGAGTTCCGCTTCGAGCGCCTGGGAGCCTTCGCCTTCTCGCCGGAGTCGGGGACCGCCGCGGGCGTCGAGGCCGACCGCTGCGACGCGGAGGAGGCGCAGGACCGCCTGGACGCCGTGATGGAGCTGCAGGCCGGCATCCACGCCGAGCGCCAGGTGGCGCAGGTCGGCCGCGAACTGGAGTGCCTGATCGACGGGCGCGAGGGGACCTGGGCGGTCGGGCGCGGCGAGGCCGACGCTCCCGAGGTCGACGGCGTCGTCCGGGTGCGCGACGCCGCCGGGCGGCTGGCGGTCGGGGACCTGCTGTCGGTGCGGATCACCGGCGCGGAAGGCTACGATCTGAGCGCCGAAGCCGCTGCCCCGGCTCCCCGAGCATGAACGCTCGCCAACTCCCCAACCTGTTGACCTTCAGCCGGCTGCTGCTGGCGGTGGTGTCGTTCTGGTTCCTGCACCTGCTGTCGCACTCGGCCGGCGATCTCGAGGCGATCCGCCACAACAGCTTCATCGCCTTCTGGTTCTATCTGGTGGCGGTGTCGACCGACTTCCTCGACGGCCGGATCGCCCGGCGCTACGGCTGGGTGACCGCGCTCGGCCGGGTCGCCGATCCGGTGGTCGACAAGGTGCTGACCCTGGGCGGGCTGATCTTCCTGGTGGCGGCGCCGTTCCTGGTCGACGTCGAGCCCTTCGGGGAGCGCGCCGACGCCTACGGCGAGCTGGTGCCGGCCTGGGCGGCGGTGCTGGTCCTGGCGCGCGAGTTCCTGGTGACGGCACTGCGCGGGCTGGTGGAGAGCCGCGGCATGGAGTTCCCCGCCGAGATGGCCGGGAAGTGGAAGATGACCTTTCAGTCGATCTACGTGCTGATCATCCTCGGCGCGGCCGGCGGCGTCCCCGGGGCGATCTACCTCGACTTCCTCGGGTTGTTGTGGGAACCGGCGGTCCTCAACGGCCTATTCTGGATCGTGATCTTGATGACCGTCTACTCAGGGGTCACTTATGTGGCGCGCGCGGTCCGGTTGCTGCGCGGGCAGAAGCCGTGAGCGAGAACCGCCTCGAGTCCCTGCACCAGCTGCTGGACGAGCTCGACCGCGCCGATGCCGAGGTCCGCGCGGAGGCGGCGGAGATCCTCCGCGGCTGGGCCGACGGCCAGTTGATCGCCGTGCCGCTGGAGAAGGGCGACCTGCCCGGCCGCTTCGGCATGATCGGCGGCTCCCCCGCGATGCTGGAGGTCTTCAGCGTCCTGTCCAAGATCGTCCGCACCGAGGTCACGGTGCTGGTCCTGGGCGAGAGCGGCACCGGCAAGGAGCTGGTGGCGCGGGCCCTTCACTACCAGGGGCCGCGCCGCAAGGGCCCGTTCCTGGCGGTGAATTGCGCCGCGATCTCGCCCCAGCTGCTGGAGTCCGAGCTCTTCGGCCACGTCAAGGGCGCCTTCACCGGGGCCCACAAGGGGCGCAAGGGCTACGCCGAGTCGGCCGACGGCGGCACCCTGTTCCTCGACGAGATCGGCGAGATGTCCTTCGACCTGCAGGCCAAGCTGCTGCGCTTCCTGCAGGACGGCGAGATCCGGCCGGTCGGTGGCAACGTGGTCAAGACGGTCGACGTGCGGGTGGTGGCGGCGACCAACCGCGACCTGCTGACCCGCGTGCGCGAAGGCCACTTCCGCGAGGACCTCTACTACCGCCTGGCCGTCATCGCGATCGAGATGCCGCCGCTGCGCCAGCGCAAGGAGGACCTGCCGCACCTCGCCCGCTTCCTGCTGGCCCGCAACGCCGCCGAAGGCCTGCCCAGCGCCGAGATCGACCCCGAGGCCGTCGCCAAGCTCCAATCCAACGACTGGCCCGGCAACATCCGCGAGCTCCAGAACGAACTCACCCGCGCCGCCGCCTTCGCCAAAGGCGGCCGCATTACGGGGTCAGACATCGATTGATATTCGAGGTCGTACCCCTCATTCCTGATTCCTCAGGGGGAGGGGAGTAACGAAGAGGGTGGCGTGACGTCTGCCGGATATGGCCCGCGTGTTGCGATTCGAGCTCCCGGGTGAGGTGTTTCACATCATCAGCCGCTGCTCCCGAGACGGCTGGATCCTGGACCAGGGCGACCCGCGGCGGACGGCGTTCCGGCGGTCGCTGGTGGTGGCCCAGGAGCGGTCGGACTGCCGGGTCCTCGCCTACGCCTCGATGTCCAATCACCTGCACCTGGTGGTCCTGGCGGGAGAGGACCCGCTCGGCCTGTTCATGAAGCGGTTCCTCGGCGGCCTCGCCTGGCGCATCAATCGCAGGCTCGAAGGATCGGGGGCGGTGGTCGGCGGGCGGTTCAAAGCCCTCCTGGTCGAGAAGGAGGCCTACCTCTGCCAGCTCATCGCCTACGTCCACGCGAACCCGGTCCGGGCTGGCGTGGCCGCATCGGTCTGGGACGGGTCCTGGACCTCGGCGCGGGCCTACCTCGGCGAAGGGGATCCCGCGGCGCAGGCGGCGACGGCCTGCGACATCCTGAGCACTTCCCTGTCCAACTTGCGGCACGAGATCGACGCCAGGACTCCCGAGTCGCTCCAAAGGAACCCGGCCTTCGCCATGGACTCCGTCCCGGACCTCGAACGGCAGCGGCTGGCGCGGGAACGGTCGACGGGCCGGAAGGTAATGCGCACCGGCCCCTTCCTCGGCGGATCATCACTTCGTGCCCGGCTGCGGCAGCGAGTGCCTGGGCTCACCGGGACGATCGAGACCCCCGATGGGCTCGCCGCCGGCGTGGTCGAGGATCCCTCGGTGGAGCCGACCTTGGACGCCCTGCTCGACTCCGTCCTGCGCGACTGCGGCTGCGTCGATTGGACTCCACCCCGTCGGGGCCGGCCGCCGCGGGGGCTCCGCCTGGCCCGCTGGCTCGCCTTGACCTTGGGCCGAGAGCTCTACGGCCGCCCGGTCGATGACGTGGCGCCGCGGCTCAGGATCACCAGGGAGGCGGCGACCAGGCTCCTCGCCGGACCTCCGCCACCAGGAGCCGTCCAGCGTTGCACACTTCTCCGCGAGGGCAAGCGGTGGGGGACCGAGATGGCCGCGACCCTGAACTCAAGGTGCGACCTCGAATAACAATCGACGTACGACCCCTAATCCGGGAGCAGGATTCGGAGGAGGAGGGGGGCGAGGAGGAGGAGGGCGGCGCAGAGGGCGATGAGGAGGGTGAGGTCGAAGAGGACGCGGCGGTCCCAGCGGCGGCGCTGGCGGTAGAGGTCCTCGATCTCGGCGCGGCTGCGGAATTGGCCCCGCCAGGGGAAACGGCCCTGGTGGCTCTCATGCTCGGCGCGCTGGCGCAGCTCGTCCAGGATCTCCTCGAGCCGCAGGGCCCGGTAGCGGTCGAGCAGCTCCTGCTTGCGGTCGATCTCCTCGCGGGTGGCGCTCATCCCGGCAGCACCCGGAAGGTGGTCAGGACGAACAGCACCACGGCGACGCCCAGCATTCCGATGACCGCGCCGGCGCCGGCGAACAGCAGCGTCCGCACCAGGGCGCCGAGCGGGCCTTCGAACCAGGCGCGCGGCGCGCGCGGGAGCCGGCCGTGGTCCACCGCCTCCTGGTGCAGCAGGTCGAAGGCCTGCCGCCGCAGCTCATCGTCGAGCCGGCGGCGCAGGTCGGCCGGGATGGCGTCGGCCAGGGTCGCGGCTACCACGGGGCCTCCAGGCGCCAGCGCGCGACCCGGCTGGTGGCGGCGAGCATCAGCGCCGACAGGAGGACGCCGAACAGCAGCGCGATCCCCAGGTTCAGCGCCAGGTTCGGGAAGTAGGGCTCGGAGGCCTCCTGGGCCCGCTCCACCAGCTCGATGAAGGCCGGGTCGCCGTCGAGGGCCAGTCGGGTCTCGGCGTGCTGGAGCCGCAAGGTCTCGAGCATGGCCCGCTGGCGTCCGATCTCGTCGTCGAAGACCCGCAGGCCGGACTGGAACCCGGGCAGCCGCTGCCACTCCTTCATGGCTTCGGCGAGCTGCTCCTCCCGGGCCCGCCGCTGCACCTCGAGGTTGGCGCCTTCGATCTGCAGGTCGACCAGCCGCGCCTCGTAGCTCTGCCGCAGCGGGTCGGCGGCGAAGCTGCGGGAGTCCTCGAGGACCTCCACCTCGGCCTCGAGCTCCTGCCGGATGTGGTTGATCCGCTCCTGCTGGGCCTTCACCTGCGGGAACTCGGCGGTCTGCTTGACCAGCATCGCCGCCAGGGTCGCCTCCTCCCGCCCGAGCTCGCCGCGCAGCTGCGCCAGCCGCGGATTGAGCCCCTCGGTGCGCGAGCTCGGCACGAAGTCCGGCCGGGCGTCGCGCTGGACAGCGATCTCCCTCGCCTCGTCGTCGAGGGTGTCGCCGCGGACCGCCAGTCTCGACAGCTCCTCGCGCAGCACCTGGATGCGGCCGCTGGCGGCCTGCAGCTCGGCCTGGTAGTCGACCGAGCCGGACGCCTGCAGGTACTCCAGCCGCGCCACCTCGGCGCTGCGGAGACCGGCCTCGGCTTCGGCGATGGAGCCCTCGAGCAGCGCCTTGCGGCTCCCGAGGTCCCGGCGCGTCACCCGCTGGAGCTCGTCCTGGAGCAGCTCGAAGTACTTGTTGGCGACCTCGGCCGCGCGCCGCGGGTCGCTGTCCCAGGCGGTGACGACGATCAGGTTGAAGGCGTCGATGTCGAAGTCGACCCGGTCCTCGAGCTCGGCGGCGGTGAGGCTCTCGATCTCGTTGGCCACCCGGACGCGCATCTCGGCGGTGCGCAGCACGCCCATCAGCGAGGCCTGGCGCTCGGTGTTGCCGGTGGGCAGCTTCGGCCCCGACGGCAGGTTGGCGCTGTCGCTGCTCAGGCTGAAGCTCTCGGCCGAGGCGGGCTCGAAGGCGCGCGCCTGGCTGCGGTAGACCGGCTCCATCTGGCCGGTCAGCCACCAGGCGGCCGCCAGCGCGCCGGCGCACACCAGCAGGACCACCGGGAAGCGCTGGAGGAAAAGCGGGAACGGGCCGTTCTGCCGGGTCACGGAGATGCTCGGCCACCTGGACCGCAGGCGGCGGGACCCGGGCTATTGTGTCCTCTCGCCCCTCCCGGGGCCATCCCCAGGCGCCTCAGTCCAGCCGCCGCCTCGGACCGGCGGCCACCACCCTCTCCGCCAGCCGCCGGAAGCCGTCGCGGAAGGCCTGCTCGGAGTAGCGGGCGGTGCTGTCCCGGATCCACGCCGGATCCAGGTCGAGCTGGTCGAGACGGCGGATGGCTGCGATCACCGAATCCGCCGTCTGGTCCTGGAACAGGGTTCCGCTGCGCCCTTCCTCGACCGTCTCGGCCGGCCCGCCGCGGCCGAGCGCGACCACCGGGCGGCCGGCGGCCATGGCCTCGACCGGCGCGATGCCGAAGTCCTCCTCGGACGGGAACAGGAAGGCGCGGCAGCCAGCCACCAGGTCGACCAGCGCCTCGTCGGGGACGAAGCCGACGAATTCCACCGTCGGTCCCGCCATCGACCGCAGCCGCTCCAGCTCGGGTCCGCGCCCGGCCACCTTGAGCGGCAGCCCCAGCCGGGTGCAGGCCTCCACGGCGATGCCGACCCGCTTGTAGGACTCGAGCCGCAGCGCGGTCAGGAAGTACTCGCCCGGCGCCACCCGCCGGCCGGCCTCGAGGAAGGGCTCGAGGCGCACCGGCGGATAGAGGACCTCCGCCTCGCGCCGGTAGTGCTTGCGCACCAGCTCGGCGATGTACCGCGAGCAGCCGACGTAGAGGTCCGGCTCGTCGGCGTGAGCCTGGTCCCAGCGGCGGATCCGCCCCACCAGGGCCCGCAGCAGCGGCCGCAGCGGCCGCGGGTAGCTGGCCAGGAACACGTCCTGGCGCTCGTAGCCGAACATCATCGGCCGGTAGATGTAGCACAGGTGCGGCACGCCCGCCGGCGCCCGCAGGCTCTTCATCCACGACACCGAGCTGGTCACGAGCAGGTCGATGCCGGGGTCGACCCGGAGGCGGTCGACCATGCCGGGATAGAGCGGCAGCGGCCAGCGGTAGTAGCGCGGCGGCACCAGCCCCTGGAGCCAGCTCGGGCGCACGTCCCAGCCCTCGGTCAAGGGGCCGCGCTCGTCCAGCAGCGTGTGGACCGGCGCCTCGGGCCAGATCCGGTGGAGCTGCTCGAGGACCTTCTCGGCGCCGCCGTGGCGGATGAAGTCGTGGGCGATGGCGACCTTCATCGGGACCCGGGCCTCCTAGCCGGCGGCCGCCGCCGCCCGCTCCGCCTTGCGCTCCCGGCTCATGCGCCATCCCACCAGGCGTCCCCGCCAGGACGGCAGCAGCCCGCGCAGGCCATGGAGGTGGCGGGTGCGCCAGAAGGGCCGCAACACCGCCCCGGCCAGCGCCCAGGCCAGGCCGGGGCAGGCGAAATTCCCCACCAGGAGGGCGTAGGCCATGTGGGTCAATCCTGCCGGCCCGCGCCCCCAGTGCTTCAGCAGCACGTAGGTCTCGTTGGCGGCGTTGTTGCCCAGGGCCTCGCGGCTCATGCGCGGCGTGTTGCCCTGGCGCGGCGCCTCGTGGTGGTCGGCCTCGATCTCGGGATCGAACAGCAGCCGGTAGCCCTGCCGCGAGATGCCGAGGCAGGCGTCCATCTCGAAGCGGTAGCAGTCGCCGAGCAGGCGCTCGTCGAAACCTCCGCAGGCCCGCAAGGCGTCGATCCGCAGGCTCATGTTGGCGCCGCGGAAGTGGTCGACCCCCAGCGCCCGGTCGGTGTGCCGCGTGCTCTGGTCCAGCACCAGTCCGGGGAAGAGCACCCGGTTGCGGTAGCGCGCCCGCTTCAACTGCGGCCGCTCGGCGACGACGTCGATCGCCGGCCCCGACACCCCGCCGATCCGCTCCTCGCGCTCGTAGTGGCGCGCCAGGTTGGCCAGCCAGTAGGGGCGGGGGATGGCGTCGTCATCGAGGAAGCAGGCGACGTCGCCGGTCGCGGCCGCCAGCAGCGCGTTCTCGGCCTTGACGATGCCGGGCCGGGAGACCGCGACCTTGACCACCTTCTGCTCCGGGTGGGAGTGGATGAAGTCGTCGACGGTGGTCAGGCCCTCCGGGTCCTCCTGGAGCCGCAGGCCGACCAGGATCTCGTCCGGCTTGCGGGTCTGCAGCGACAGCGCCTCGAGGTTGCGGCGCAGCAGCCCCGGGCGGCGGAAGGTCGGTACGAAGACGGAGAACCTCATCGGCGGTCGGACGCGTCGGAGAGGGCCAGACGGTACACCTCCACGTGCTTCTCCGCACTCCTGGCCCAGGTGAAGCCGGCGGCGCGCGCCAGGCCGCGGGCGCGCCAGGCGTCCTGCTCGGGGCCCGCGGTCGCCGCCCGCTCCAGGCCGCCGGCGACGCTCTCCGGATCGCCGGGGTCGACCAGGATCGCCGCCCCGCCGGCGACCTCGGGGAGGGAGCAGGCGTCGGCGACCACCACCGGGGCGCCGCAGGCCATGGCCTCGATCACCGGGATGCCGAAGCCCTCGAGCTGCGACACCAGGGCGAAGGCCGAGCACAGGCCGTAGAGGCGCGGCACGTCGTCGTCGTCGACGAAGCCGGTGCGGACGACGCCGCGGTCGTGCCCGCGGGAGACGACGCGGGCCCACATCGGGTCGAACAGCCACCCGGGGCCGCCGGCGAGCACCAGCGGCGCCTCGAAGCCGCGCCCGCGGAGGAGCTGGTAGGCGGCGCACAGGCCCTCGATGTTCTTGTTCGGCTGGAGCGTGCCGAGGTAGAGCAGGTAGCCCGGTTCGAGGCCGTAGCGACTCCTGAGCAGGCCGGCGTCAGCCTCCGGATCCGCCGGCGGCCGCAGCTCGGGCCCGATGCCGTGATGGATCGGGTGGACCTTGTCCGGGTCGACGCCGATCCGCGCCACCAGGTCCTGCTTGGTGAACTCCGAGACCGTGACGACCCGGTCGGCGCGCCGCACTGACGGCGGCACGGTGGCGGTCAGCTCGTCGATCCACGCCCTCGGCAGGCCCTCGGGCGACCGCAGGAAGGCGAGGTCGTGGACCGTCACCACGCCGGCCGCGCGCCGGGTCGGCGGCAGCCGGTCGTAGGGGCCGTGGAACAGGTCGTGGTCACCCGCCAGGCGCTCGACCGGCCACTTCAGGGCCCGCGTCAGCCGCGGGTGCCAGCGGCATAGCTCGTGCTCCGGGATCCCCGTCAGGCGCAGCGCCTCCCGCATCCGGGCGAGGTGCCGTCCGCGGAAGAAGTGGAAGAACAAGCTCAGGCGCCAGTCCGCCGGCATCGCCGCGGGCAGGTGGCGCAGCAGCTCGAGGCCGTAGCGGTAGGCGCCGCCCTTGGTGTAGCTCTGCAGGGCGAGCGGCGTGGCTTCGACCAGGACCTTCATCGCGGGAGCTCGGCGGCGCGCCGGTAGGCCGCGAGGGTATCGGCGGCGCAGCGTCGCCACGAGAAGTCGGCGGCGCGCCGCAGCCCGGCCTGGCGCAGCCCGGCGCGCAGATCCGGGTCCTGCTCGACCTGGAGCAGGAGCTCGGCCAGCCCCTCGGCGTCGTCGGCGTCGAACAGCCGGGCGGCGCCGCCCGCGACCTCGGGCAGGGCCCCACGGTCGGAGCAGAGGACCGGCGTGCCGGCCGCCATGGCCTCGACCACCGGCATGCCGAAGCCCTCGAAGCGGGAAGGCAGCACCAGGGCCAGGGCGTCCGCCACCCGCCGCGGGAGCTCGGCGTCGTCGACGAAGCCCAGGAAGCGCACCCGGTCGGCCAACGACTGGTCCCGCTCGGCGGCGCCGCGGATGGCTTCGCTGTCCCAGCTGGCGCGCCCGGCGACGTCCAGGCCGGCCCGCAGGCCGCGTTCGGCGGCCAGGCCGAATGCCCGCAGCAGGAGCCCCAGGTTCTTCTTGGGCTCGACCGAGCCGAGGAACAGGAAGCGGCGGTCCCGCGGTTCGGCACCGGTCCGGCCCTCGCGGGGGGCGCGGGGGGCCGGGGGGGGCGCGAGGCGGCCGGGAGGGGCGGGGGGGGCCCGGCCGGGGGGGACACCATGGGCCGGCGCAGGAGGGCCGGGGGGGGAGGCGCTGGCGCAGACCCGAGAGGGGGCCCCCCGCCGGCACCGCTCCATCCCTCGCATCAGCCGGTCGGTCCACTCCGGCGCCAGGAATTGGGGATGGTGGTGGAACATCAGGTCGTGGCAGGTGACCACCAGCCGGCCCGAGCCCGGCAGGCACCAGGTGGGCTCGGGGGCGTGGACCAGGTCGTGAGGGCCGGCGAACCACTCGGCCCGGAAACCGCGGCGACCGAGGACCCGGATCCACCGCGGGTCGGCCCACCAGTGGCGGAGGACGGCTCCCCGTCGCCGGAAGGACTGATAGACCGGGATCCAGCGCGGGTTCAGGAAGGCGCTCAGGAGGACAAGCTGGAGGTCGGGCGCGGCCTGGTCGAGCATCGCCGGCACCAGCTGGCGCCAGTAGGACTGGACACCGCCCAGGTCCTTGGTGCGGGCAAGCTCCCAGCCTTCGAGCAGGATCCTCAAGCGGTGATCTCTTGGTAGACGGCCTCGACGGCGTCCCAGTGGGCGACCGGGTCGCAGTTGCGCTGCACCCAGTCGCGCATGGCGCTGCCACGCCGCGCCAGCTCCGCCGGGGAGGCCGCGGCCTGCTCCAGGATACGGGCGAGGTCGGCCGGGTCCTCGGAGCGGAAGCACCAGCCCCGCTCCGGAGGTTCCAGGAGCTCCGGAGGGCCGCCGGTGTCGCTGGCGAGGCTCGGCCGCCCGCGAGCGCCGGCTTCGAGCAGGACCAGGGGTGAATTCTCCGCCACCCGGGAGGGCAGGACCACCAGGCTGGCGCGGCGGTAGGCGCCGTCCATCCCCTCGGCGTCGAGCTGCCCGAGGAAGCCGACCCGGTCCGCGATCCCGAGCTCCGCAGCCAGCTCCTCGAGGGCGCGCCGCTGGTCTCCTTGACCGGCGATCTCGAGTCGGATGTCGCCCGGTCCGAGGGCCAGCGCCCGGATCAACAAGTCCACACCCTTGGATTGGTAGAGGGTTCCGGCGAAGAGCAGCCGGATGGCGCCCGAGGGGAAGGGGGGGGCGTCCGCTGGTTCGATCGGCAGACGCAGCAGCCGGGCCCGGCCTTCCGGGAAGGGGATCTGGTCCCGAAGGGCCGCGCTCGGGCACAGGAAGCGGTCGACGGCCGAGAACACCGCCCGCCTCGCTGTGGCCAGCGAGCGGCGGTCGAGCCAGCTGCGGAGGGGGCCGCTCAGCCCCGACCGGTCGAGGCCCCAGGGGTTCGGGTCGAGGAGCGTGAAGTCATGGACCGTCATGACCACCGGGCACGGGGCCTCGGCCAGCACGGGGAACACGGTGGAGCGGAACACTCCCCAATTCTGGACGTGGATGAGGTCCGGTCGCTGGCCCTCGATCCACGAGCGCAGCGACCGGGCCAGCGGCTCGTGATGGTGGTGGAAGTGCAGGCGCCGGCGCACAGGGCTTCGGGGCCAGGGATAGCGGTAGCAGGCCTCCTCGGGGGTGATCCCCCCGCCGGCCTCCTCGAGGGAATAGAGGCTGGACTGGAAGCCGCGCCGCCCCATTTCCGTCGCCAAGAGGCGTAGGTAGGCCGTCGCGCCACCAGGAATTCTGGGCGAATCGTGCAGATGGAGGATCTTCACCACGGCACCGGACCGGGACATCAGCTTGCCGGCTCGATGCGGCCAGTTCCAGGAAGAACAAATTTCCAGCGAAATCGCTGTAAACATCTTAATAGTAAATGTTTGCGACGACTTCATTCAGGGCGGTCTTGGGTCTGGACCGTGGAGTCGTAGCCTGAAATAAGGCGCATCTTGCGGCTTTAAACGACTTCTTTAAGAAAGCCCTTTTAGGGGGCTCCAAGCCATGAATTCGGGAAAACCACCCGATCGCCTGCCGATGCCCTTTCCAAGGACTTTGATCCGCTCGGACTGGCGCATTCTCAAAAAGGATGTTGCCGAACGCCGAGGCTACGGCACAATGTCCGCCAATTTTCCCGGGCCTTCCCGGCTTGGCGGATTGGAACCTCAAGTACCCGCAATTCCCGGGAGGAGCCGGGAGCCGCGGGCTTCACAGCCCGCAGATGCGGGTCCACCCCACAACCCCCTCGGGGGTTCCCTAGGAGGACACTCGGAGATGAAGGTGCGCTTGCTTCCCCTGGCGGCTGTCGCCGCCGTTGCCATGGGCGCTCAGGGCTTTGCCCAGTCCCAAGGCGATGACCTCGATCGGGCTCTTGCCGATCTCAACTCTTCGGTCGCGGCTCCGCTGCCGGGCTCTGTCGATGCCCCGCAGTCGAGCAGTCTGAGCTTCTCTGGCTCAGCCCGCGCCCGTAACACCTGGCTCAACCCCGCCGGCATGGCTGGTAACCAGAAGGCCATCGACGTTCGGATCGTTCTGAACATGGGCTTCGAGGTGACCCAGGACAGCCGGGCCTTCCTGAGCTTCAATGGCGCAGAAGGCTGGGGCACGATCAGTGCTTCGTCCCCGACCTTGGGGACTCAGCCGGGGCCCAACAACCCTGGCAACCCTGCCGACACCGGCAGCCTCGAGCAGGCCTGGTTCCAGGCCGACAACCTCATCGGCGATGGCGGCACGGCCACCATCGGCCGTAAGTTCTTCACCGTCGGCGCCGGTCGAATCATCGGCACCGATGAGTGGGACCAGACCCCGCACGCCTACGCGGGCATGTGGTACGAGAACGGCGCGGATGACTGGAACGTGAACCTGTTCATGATCCAGGACATCTTCTTCGGTCACATCGACGGCGGCCAAGGCAACGGCGACATCGACCTGTTCGGCTTCTCCTTCGACTACCACCTGAAGGACCTGCCGGGCATCGGTGACATCAACATGACTCCGTACCTGCTGCGGATGTCGGACCGTAACACGCTGACCGCGGGCAGCTACAAGAACTGGTACGGCGCCAACCTGAACGGTGCCCTGCCTTTCGCCGGCATCACCTACGATGCCGAGCTGGTCTGGGCGCATGACAACGCCATGGACACCACCGACAAGGCCTGGGCTCTCGACTTGAGCCTGGACCTGGAGCAGGTGATCGGCGAGATGCCGGAGAGCCTCTCCCCGACGCTGGAGCTGGGCATCGCTGCCGCCGATGACCTGGTTGCCATCAACCCCTCCTACCACAACACCGCCGGCATCTACGACCTCCTGGGCCGTGGCGGCGTCTGGGGTGGTGCGGCGGACACCTGGCAGGCCCACCTCGGCGTCGAGCCGATGGAGGGCTGGGAAGGTCGCATCGGCTACCTGCACTTCAACGAGAACAACAAGTCCGGCCTCGATGGCTGGGAGCTTGACGTCGAAGTCGGTCACGAGCTGAACGGCAACGTTCAGGCCTGGTTCGGTTGGGCCATGGTCGACCAAAACCGCAACGCCTCCAAGGACTACGTGGTCTACGGAATGCTGGGTCTGCCCTTCTAGGGTCTAGCAAGTTCGCGCTTCTGCCGGGGTCGCCTTCGGGTGGCCCCGGCTCTTTTTTTGTCCCGGCGGCGCGTCGTCTTGCGGGCAGGGTCGCCCTTCCTATCATGGATCGGCCAGGGTTTCAGCATGACCAGGACACCAATTCGGCTTCTCGTTGGCGCTTTCATCCTCGCAGGCGGATTGCTTTGGATCCTCCTTTCTGGTGCCTTGGCGGCGCCGGACCGTAGCGAAGCGGCCGTATCCAAGAACCAGGCCGGGGCCTCCGTCCGAGAGGCGGAGTGGCGACCCGCAGGCTGGGAACCGAGTGGTCGCACCGCGCTCGCTTCGGCGGATGCGCCGGAGCTAAGATTCGGCTGGCAGGGCTTCGTGTACGGTCCAACGGACCAACCTCCTCATGGGGCGTTGGTCCTGGCCGAGTTCGATGGCCGGCGGGCGCAGGTC